>JBDNEZ010000390.1:0-11596 GCA_041690095.1 Anderseniella sp. | reverse complement strand
GACAAGCGCACATTGGCATCTGTGCTGGGGATGACCCCGGAAAACCTGTCGCGTGCGTTCAATACGCTGAAACCCTATGGCGTCGAAGTGGACGGTTCAACGATCAGAATAACCGATCTGAAATCACTGGAAACACTGGCCAAGCCTAATCCGCTGATTGATGATCGCAACACCTGAAGGTGTATGCTCAATTCAGGTTGAGGCCGCCCGCATACGATCCAGTCTTATCCGGTGGCGTTGATCGGTCAATCTCCAGATACTGGCGAAAACGGCACCAAGTACACCCAATCCGGTGGCTCCTCCGATTAGGAACATGATCAGAATCTGGTATTTCACGGCTTCCTGCGGATCGACGCCTGACAATATCTGTCCCGTCATCATGCCCGGCAACGACACCACACCGGTAGCCGCCATCGCATTGATGATGGGGGTGAACCCGCTGCGCAGCGAGCGCCGCGCAGCCGGCAGGACGGCCTCCCAGCGCGTCCGTCCCAGCAGCAATTGTGCTTCAATGGCGGTTCGCTCGCGATAAAGCGCAGTATGCAACGTATCAAGCCCCAGGCTGACACCGGTCATGGTGTTGCCCAGAACCATGCCGAACAGCGGCAATGCAAACTGCGGTGTCCACCAGGGTTGCGGTTGAATCTGGGTCACCAAGGCGCAAACCGTTACCAGTGATCCGGCAAACATCATGGAGGTCGCTCCAAGCCCGTATCCCCATATGCCGGACAGTTTTCGTTCCTGCCGAGCCCAGATTTCACGACCGGCAAACAATATCATGACCATTGCGATCAACCCGGTGACAACAGCCGATGACGCAGCAAACACCGCTTTCAGAACCAGCCCGACCATCAGCAGTTGAACAACCATTCTCGCGCTGGAAAACAGCAACTGCCGTTCCAGTTTCAGCTTCAGGACAAACGAAAACACCGCGTTCAATATCAGGAAAACCGACGCCCCGATCAAATCCAGGTATGTCAATGAAATGTATGAATTCACGCCATTGCACCGCTGGCAGAATGCAACCCGCCGTCCCGCATGATCATGGTCCGGTGAGCAATACGGCCTGCCTGTTTCGGGTCATGCGTGACCATCAGCACGCAAACATCATCTACCAGTTGCTGTTTGACCAGGCCCTCCACAACAGCCGTCATGTCGGCATCCAGTGAAGCCGTCGGTTCATCAAGCAACAGCACACGCGGCCCGGCCTGCAACGCCCGGACGATGCCCAGACGATGGCGCTCTCCGGTCGACAGGCGGTTTACCTCCCAATCCAGTGCATCGGGCAGACCGACAGCTTCAAGCAAGGCCTCCACACCGTCGTCGACAAAATGATCGCGAACCCGATCAGCCCACCATCCGGTCTCGGCAGGGACCAGTGCAACCTGCCTGCGCCATTCATAAGCCGGCATGTCTTCGCGCGAGCGACCCTTCAGGTCCACATGGCCCTCATTGGGGTCAAGATCGGCAACGGCGCGGAAAAACAGGGATTTGCCGGATCCAGATGCACCACGAATGGCAACGCATTCCCCACCAGCGACGCTCAAGGTGACAGGGCCAACATGCCGGGTGCCGAGGTCAACGATCTTGAACAATGAGGCAGCCTCGTTTCGTATTATGTGCGCGCCATCACAGCATAGGACACAAGCCAGCCACCGCAAGCGATGTGTTTTCTACCCGAGCCAGGGCGAAGATCATCAGGAAATCGCGCGCAATGGGTCACTTGCAGACAGGGCTTATTTGGCCGCCAGTGGCGTTTCCTGATACAGCCGCTGTACCCACCTGCCGTCGCGGTTGCCCCATATATGGCGTGCTGTGACACGCGCCGGTAGCAGCAGAACCTTTGAAAAACTCTGTAAGACCTCGACCCCGGACTGCAAAGCCCAGTCCGGTCAATGGGCAGACCCGCTGGGCGCCGGAGCTCCTTCCATGATGACGTTAACGCACGCCACCTTGCCACTGTCCGCTGCACGCTGCAGAGCGGCGTCCAGATCGGCAGGGTCGGTGACATACTCGCCGTGTCCTCCAAGACCTTCGACGGCTATATCATAGCGCGCTTCGCTCAGCGTACAACCAATCAGCCGGTCGGGTCCGTAGTCACGCATCTGGATGAGATGCTCGGCATTCCAGCGGCCGTCATTGCCGATCACCACCACAAACGGGGTATTCTCGCGCACCGCTGTCTCAAACTCTGCAAAATGAAAACCAACCGTTCCATCTCCCATCAGGGCGAAGACACCGGCGTCCGGTTTTGCAAGTTTTGCGGCAACGCCGTAACACAGTGCGCCGCCAATGGCGCCTGACGGCCCATTGATAATTCGGTAGGTCGCATGCGTAACGGCTTGCGACCACTGACCGAATTCACCCCCATCGCTGATCACGACACTTTCGGCCGCACAGTCTACCTGACGCTGAACGGCGGCACACAGAACTGCCGGTGTTATTTTGTCAGCGCGCGCCATGTCGCCGGTTGAATAATTGCGTGCAGCAATGTAGCCGGCCACCTCGTCCCGCCAGGCAGCGCGGTTACCATTGCCGGTGCCCTGCCCGGTCAGGCTGGCCGCCGCAGCCTTCGGGTCTGCGTCAAGTGCAACAACAAGGCGGTCTGCAAGGTTCAACTGCGCCCGGTCGCGTTCGTCTACTTCAGCGTCAATCACGATCCACTTGCATGTCGGTGAACACACGCTGGTACGGCCAAATCCAAGTGTGAAGTTCACTGGTTTGCCGAGGCTGACAATCAGATCAGCCCTGGCGACAGCTTTTGCAAAATCCCCCAGCGATGGATCCTTCAGACCACGCGGGCTTTCCATGACTACAACTGGTGCATCTGTTGCATCGGCCAGCGCAGGAAGACACATCCCGAAGCGCGTAAAGCTCAACGCCGGCCCACACAGGCCGAGCGGCCTGCTGGCCCGCGCCAGAAATGTTGAAACAAGGTTTGCATCTTCGTCAGCCAGAGCACGAACCAATGGAGAAAATGCGTTTGCTGACGGCACTTGCGCGCCTGTCGCATCAGCCTCGACAACATCAAAAGGCAAGGCCACATGCACCGGACCCGGCCGCCCGGACAATGCAGTGCTGATCGCGCGAGCCATATCCAGCCCCAGCGTGGCGGCAGAAGTCGCGCGGAAAGACAGCTTGGTCAGCGGCGCGGTCATGGTCACCTGATCCAGTTCCTGAAACGCGCCATGGCCATCTTCGGCCAGCGCAGAGTCACCGGTCAGGAAAACAACCGGGCTTTCAGACTGCCGCGCCGTGTATAACGGCCCCAAAGCGTTCGAGGCACCGGGCGCCGCTGTCACCAGGCAAACACCAACCTGCCCGGTTAACTGCGCCCATGCATCGGCCATGAAGACGCATGCAGCTTCGTGCCGGGTGTGCACAATGTATATTCCGGCATCAACACACGCGTCGTAGACCGGCATGATCTGGTTGCCCGACAGCGAGAAAATCCTGGTCACACCAGCAGCAGCCAGGGTCTGCACCAGAAGGTCGGCGCCTCTCATGTTGCTCTTCCTTGTTCCAGCCGGCATATATCCGGCACCAGCAATCAAGCTGCCTCCGTTCGAGGCTTTAAATAGTTCACGTTTCGCTTTTGGCGCGTACAGGTGTGCCATGCCGCGTGGCCTTGATACCTGCCCGCACAATTGCGACCACCGTGATGACCGTCAGGGTCCAGAAGAACCATGTAATCGGTCCCCGGAACAATATCCATCCGGAACTGCCCGAAATCAGCATGGCCTGCCGGAAATTATCCTCAAGCAGCGGGCCCAGAATAAAGGCAATCAGGAACGGGGCGGCGGGTACCTTGTACCGCAACATCACGAAACCGACCCAGCCCATCGCGAACATCACGCCCACATCGAAAATATTGTTGTTAACCGCAAACACACCATAGATGCACAACACCAGCACGGCCGGAAACAGCACGCCGCGCGGGATGTCCGCCACGTATTTGAAGCCCCTGATGGCGACCGATCCGATGAAGAACAGAAACACCGAACTGACGATCAGCCCGATGAACAACCCGTAGATGATATCAACATTCAGGATGAACATCATCGGGCCCGGCTGCAGGCCGTGGATCATGAATGCTCCCATGATGATGGCGGTAATCACATCACCGGGTATACCCAGTGCCAGAAGCGGAATCAGGGTTGCGCCAGCAACGCCGTTATTGCCTGCCTCCGATGCAGCTACGCCTTCAATCTCACCTTTGCCGAAGTTATCCTTGTTGGGCGATTTGCGGCGCGCTTCGGAATACGAAAGAAATGCCGCAGGTGCTGCTCCGATCCCGGGAATGGATCCAAGAAACACACCGATAAAGCTGCCGCGAATAATCGACTTGAAGCAGTTTTTGTATTCCTGAAACGTAACCCAGTCCTTGCCAAGCCCACGCGTCGCGCCGTCATTTGACGCCGGGCTCCAGACCATGCTCAAGATTTCCGGAATTGCAAACAGACCGATCAGAACAGCGATAAAATTCAGTCCACCCATCATGTTCGGATCGCCGAAGGTAAACCGATTGGTGCCGTAGATAAGATCAAGCCCGACAGTCGCCAGCAACAGTCCCAACATCGCCGACAGCGCGCCACGCAACAGACTTTCACCGGAGACACCTGCAATAATGGTCAGCGAGAACAGGATCAGCGAGAAGAATTCAGGCGGCCCGAAACTAAGGGCGAACGACGCCAGGAACCCGGCAAAAAAGATTAACGAAAGATTGCTCACCAGATCTGCCGTGCATGATGCCCAAAGCGCCATGCCCAGCGCTTTGCCGGCCTCGCCCTTTTCAGCCATCGGATACCCGTCAAGCACGGTTGCCGAAGAGGCCGGCGTACCTGGCGTCTTGATCAGAATTGCCGGAATCGATCCGCCGAAAATACCCCCCTTGTAGACGCCAAGCAGCAACAGTATTCCAGTAATCGGGGTCATCGAAAATGTGAAGGGCAGCGTCAGGGCGACCGCCATTGTGGCAGACAAGCCCGGAATTGCACCGCCGATCACACCGATACCAACCCCGATCGCCAGCGCCAGAAATGCTTCCAGATGGCCGACGAGTTGCAGGCCGGCCAACACGCTGTCGATGAAGCTCATGGCAACCTCACAAAGTCACCTTGCGGTATCGCCACGCCGGCGACATGGGCAAAAAAGACATACAGGAAAAGCGGCACCAGAACCGAGCAGATCACAACGGTTCGCGGATGTGTGGTCTTCACCAGAAATCCGGTGGCCAGGAAGGTTGCCATGGCAGTCCAGACCAGGCCAACGCGTGGCATGACCAGCATGCAGACCGTCATGATCACAGCCATTATTGCCAGGCGTGTGAATGCGCCGCGCCGGTCAGCTGCTTCGCTGTCCGGCGACGTGACCGGGGCGGGGGCGGGGCGGGTAATTGATGTCACGATCATGCCTGCACCGATCAGGCCGGTGATAGCCGCCAGGACATTGGGCCAGAACAACGGTGATAGAATAATGTTTGCGACATTGCTTGGGCTGGAAACCCACACGGGGATTGCGACAATGATCAAAAAGACAGACGCTGCGATGGCTCCGGCCCCGAGCTGAATCTGGATATTTCTGTCTTCCATTGCCACCACCGGTTCTGAAAAAGCGCCGAACCCCAGACCAGGTCCGGCGCCTTGCGAGCTTGCTACGGAGAAGTTTTAGCCCTCGATTCTCATACCCAGTTCATCCACCAGGGCACGGAAGACCTCGTATTGCCCCCGAATAAACTCATTGGCCTGTTTCGGGTCCATCAGTTCAATGATCGAGCCGCGCGCTTCCATCTTGCTGCGGAAATCTTCGTCCGCCGTGGCGGTCGCCATCCATTCCCCCCACTTGGCAGCCACATCATCAGGCAGGCCGGCAGGTCCGGCAATGCCTGTCCAGCCAACCAGTTGATGCAGAGCCGGTTTGCCCAGGTCAGCGGCAGTCGGCGCATCAAATCCGGCCACCGGTTTGGCTGTGGTAACCATCAGGGGCACCAATTGGCCGTTGGATACAAAACTGGCCAGGGCCGATGAGTTGGTGCATATGAACGTGGCTGTGCCGGTCAGCACGGCAGTCGCTGCGGCACCACCGCCCTTTTGAGGAATATGGGTCGCCGCCTTGAGCGGGTTCTCAACACCGAATTCCTTCAACACCATGGCAGCCGCAATGTGCAGCAGTGATCCGACACCCGACGAACTGTAGGTCACACCACCGGCCTTTACCTTGGCAATAAGGTCATCCATGGTCTTGATGCCTGACGCTGGCGTCACGGCGCATGCCACCGGGTTGATCTCGTATACGGTCACAAAGCGGAAATCATCCAGGGTGTAGGGCAACGTCGCTTTCATCGCCGGATTGACCGAATGCGAACCGACCCGGGCAAACAACATCGTATAGCCGTCAGCCTTGGCGTTCTGCACGGCGACGGAGCCGGTGGCACCCCCTGCCCCGGTAATATTCGACATTACCAGCGGTTTGCCGACTGCAGCTCCCAGCGGTTCGGCAATTGTGCGCGCAGAGATGTCAGTTGCCCCGCCTGCGCCATACGGAATGACCATGTTGATCGGACGTTCGGGATACTCGGCCAGAGCCGCGGTTGCAGTGATCCCAAGGGCAACGGCCCCGACAAAAGCAGCTTTGACGAATTTCATTTACATCTCCCTTTTGGCGCTATGAATTGCACTTCACAGCTATCGTTGTTGCAGGCAGCCAATCTGGCAACCCCATCATTTATCTAAAAAACATATGATTAAGTCAGCCTTGCACAAAGTGACAAAAAATAACATGGACTGAAAGAAAAAATTACGTCAAATTTGCTCCATGTCCATTCGTGTATTGAAAACCCTGATCGCGGTTGACGAAAATGGCACGTTCAGTGCCGCTGCAGATGCTGTTTTCGTCACCCACGCTGCCGTCAGTCAGCAAATGAAGACCCTGGAACAAGAATGGGGGCTGGCGATCTTTGACAGGACCAGGCGCACACCTGTACTAACCCCCACCGGCAGGGCCCTCGTCAGCAAGGCACGCGAAGTCGTGGCCGCCTACGATGCGCTGGTGCCTTCGGTGCTGGGCGATGACGGGTTGCGTGGAAAGCTGCTGCTCGGTGTGGTGCCGACCAGCCTGATGGGCCTCACGCCGATAGCCATTTCAATGCTCAAGGAAGCCTACCCTGAACTGCATGTCTCCGTGCAGCCCGGCCTGACCAACGACCTTTTGCAACAGGTCGAACGCGGCAATCTCGACGCGGCCATCATTTCAAAGCCGAACCTGTTGCCACGCCGGCTGAACTGGAATCATATCGCCAGCGAACCGATGCAGCTTCTGGCTTCCAGGTCCACGAAAAGCGATGATCCGGTTTATCTGTTGAAGACCAATCCGTTCATCCGCTTTTCCAGAAATGCAGTGGTTGGCATGATCATTGAGCAGTGGTTGCAGAGCCAGAAAATCGACGTATCCGACACCATGGAACTGGAAGGGTTGGAGGCGATTTCCAACATGGTTTTCTGCAATCTCGGTGTGTCCATCGCGCCAAAAAGTTGTGTTCCCGCAATCAACCGCCTTCCCCTGAAGCAACTGCCTCTGGGGCCGGATGCACCGGCACGCCATCTCGGCCTGATCAGCCGCGACGACAATGCCAAGGTACGTGTCATAGATGAAGTGCACGCCAAATTGCTGAATGCCGTAGCCGCAGGTGCCCCGTTACCCGACAAGTCGGCAGGTGCCGGGCCAGCGTAGCCCGCTGGGGGCATTGAAAATCACACCTTGTTTATCGGTACACATAAATCGGGCTTGTCCAGGCACGAGTGCCGTCTTCCTGCGTCAGACGCACGTAAATCGGATTGTCGCCTGATTCTTTCAGTTCAATCTTGCGGCTGAACCTGAAGCTGCGGTGATTGTTTTCGTCCGGCAGGCGATAGAACTTCACAAAGCGTGGAAGTTCGCCCGAAGCGTCATGGACCGTGTCTTCCAGTCCGATCTCCGATATGGCTGTCTCAAACTTGATCAGCGGAGTATCGAGTTTCAGCGTGCCGACCTGGGCAGTCTCAAGGAGCACTTCAAAGCCACCAAAATTGCCGGTGGTCAACGCCTTCCACGACAGCACATTGCTGTCACAACTGAGCGTCTTGTCACGATTCAGGAAGTTGATCGCAGCACAACCAGCAACGGTGTTGCCGGAAATTTCGGCGTTGCCGTCCCAGATCACTTCGCGGAACCGGCCGCGATATTCAGCGCCTTCCCAGAGGACCCGGATGCGCGCGCCCAGGTCGTTTTCACCATAAGGCCGCACGGTTTCGATCAGATCCACGCCATTGAAAATATCGATACGTTCAATCGGCGACGTGGTTTCCAGGGCGACACTCAGTTCCATGTCACCTGACGGCAGATGCACGATATCGCCCATCAGGGCCTTGCTTGACCCCCTGCCCTCAGCGTCATCAAACAGCGCCGGATCATCGTGATACAACGTGCCGGCCTCGCTGAACGAGCCTTCGACGTCGATGATCATTCGGCCATTTGCACCACCGGTGCTGCCGTAATGGTGACGCTTGCGCATGCAGTCGAGCATGGAATCTCGATCCAGTTTGCCCAGCAGGAAGCAGGTCAGGCCACCAATGGCACCGAACTTGCCGGCACCCGGAAAACTTGCGCCGGGGCGTCCCTTGTGGCCGTCGGAGTTGGTTACAACACCGACGCGATAACCCAGCTTGAAGGCATCATGCAGCAACCACTCAAAACTGCCCCATGAGGAATGCACTTCAACCGATTTTTCAAATCGGCCATCATGGGCAACCGAGATATCGGCATAACGACCCCCGCAGTGGGCATACATCACCACATCGAACTCTTCATTTTCCGCCAGAGCCTCGAACAGCTTCTGACACGTCAAGGCATCGGTGCCGTCTGTATCGCCACCTTCGATGAGCGCGTGCGACGAGCGCCGGATGGTGCGATCATCGGTCGGGAAGAAAACATTGCGGTCACCGCCAAGCGACGTGTTGCCGGACCATTCATACCCGGGGAGCGCGACGAATGTGCCTGGCTGATCGTGTTTTGCGGTCAGAACATTCAGCTCAGCCCAGAATTGGTCGGTAATCTGGAAGTCGTTGCCCTGATGCGCGCAGGCGTCCACGAATGCCAACTCGCGGGCGAACGTGAAATACCGGTCCGCCGATCCGGTTCCGATGGTTTCTTCGGTTTGCCCGTGCATGTCACCCCAGAAATGCACCAACTCCGTATTCTCGACCACCAGCGGATTCGAGCAGGCAACGCACGTTCCGGCGTTGTCCAGCAGACGCACGCAAACACGACCCGGCCCGGAAACACTCAGGCCCGGGATTTCGAGTTTGAACTCACCCGGCTTGAGATGCACGGACTGCGGAAGTCCGTTGATTGCGCCATCTACCTCGATCTTCAGCTGCGTGTCGCATTTGTCCGAAGGATTGCCCCACTTGTCTTCACCCTTGATTTTCAACGCAAATTCTTCGTTGACGCGCCGGCGCGTCGGCACTACCGCCACGAAGCGCTCTGGTGCGCCCGGAACGATGGCAATCATCGGTTGGCCCGGAAGCGGCTGGAAGTTGAAGGTGGCGATCGGGTCCACCAGCACCCGGAATTCATAGCTGTCTTCGCAGAAGGTCTGCAGGCGCATGCCGGGTCCGCCATGGTCTCTCACACCAAACCGGATGGTGATGGTGTCACCCTCGGTCAGATAACCTTTGACAACCTTGATCCACAGCGTGCGGTCCCAAGGGCGCACATTGCCTTTGGGATCAAAACGAACCTGCAGGATGGCGCCGTTCGACGCCTCGACGGTGGTGTAGTTGACACCTTCACGATCATCGAATTGCGGATTGCTCTGGTCCGAGGCGAAGCGGAAACAGATACGCAGGCTGCCTGAATCATCAATACCGAACAGTCCTGCAGTGTAGGTCAGCGTGAACGAGGCATTGGAGCCAGCTTCGAAATCACCATCGGGCGAGATGGTCGCGGTTCCCAACTGATCAACCGGGATCGCGTGACGCAGGACACCACTGTTAATGTCGGCCCAGGGCGTATCGGAATCATGAGATGACATAAATCAGTCCTTTGCATTGTCTCAGGTTTGGGAGGTGTCAGGTTTGTTCAGGCAAGCTCGCACCAGGCAGATGCGGAGACCATGATGATTGACAGTACCGGCAAGCCGATCCGGTTGCTCAACCGATCAGTTCGTCGCTCTTGTCGTCGGTTTCGCCGAACCGCTTGAGTGTTGCAGGCTTTGTGCCCTCATAGGCCTTGTGTAGATTTTTGGAAATGCGCTCGTTTTCGCGCTCAAACAGGCAGTTGCCATCCAGGTCGGATGCAACGATAAACGGGCCCATTCTTTTGCAGCGGATCACCCACATGGCCTGTGCCAGGCCGAGTTCCTCATTCCAGTGAACGGCCTCGACGTTTTCCACACCCCGGCCCAGCAAGGCACCGGTACCGTAGCCGACGGTGCTCAGATAGATGGCGCCGTTGGGCACAAAATAGCTTTTGTAGTCCTTGCTGCTCATGCCGCCTTTGCCGATAATAAGCTTGGCGCCGGACTTGGCCAGCCATTCCGGCAACCATTTGGCAAACCGGAATGATGCGGTTGCGGTGACCGCGCCCATTTCAAAACTGCCGTCCGGATTGATGCGTGCGGCCGGCGAGCAATGAAAGTTGGTCGCACTTTCGCCCGGCAACTCCATCGGAATATTGGCCTTCTCCTCCAGCGCGCGCATATAGACACCTTCGCGCGCCGTGTACATCAGCCCGTCGAGGTAGACGATGTCACCCAATTTCAGGTCGGCCAGTGCTTCCGGCGTGGGCCTGGTGCTCAGGCGGATTTCTCGTGGCTTGCGGGCATTTCCCATTCCACAGTCTCCCGGCGTTGATAATCAGTGAACCATTCAGGGTCGGTGCGGTGCTCCACACGCCCGTCTGCAAAAACCCGCGCGACCGCCCGGCGAGATGACAGGCAGAACGCATGCACCGACATCTGCATGCCGCCGGTGTGACAATAGCCGACCTCGATATGGGTATCGATAACCATCGACTTGCCGACGAAGCCCATCGCTCCCATGCCGATGGAATTGCCCAGCTCGGTAAACTCCAGTTCCAGTGCGGCGATCTTCGGGTCCGTGTTCCTGTCGCCCACGGTGCGCAGACAGGCCGCCCGCTTGCCCAGAACCATGCAGGTGTCCTTGCAGCCACCGAGCCCGATGCCGATGATCGCCGGCTGACAGGCCAGCCCGCGCTTTCCAAAGGATACCAGGCTATCAAGGAAAAACCGCTTGATCCCTTGAACACCATCTGACGGGAAAAGCATGCGGTAATCGGTACCGAACAGTCCTCCCTTGTGCACCGTGATCAGGTCGATCCATTCACCGCCAGGCTCATAGCCATATTCGATTTCCGGCGCGCCGATACCGACATTGTTGTCATGGTCGGTGCGCCACAGCGGGTGCACCCGATTGGGACGCAAGGGCACCCCATTGGTGGCATTCGCAGTGGCTCGGCGCATCGCCGCTTCCAGTGCAATCGGACCACCTTCAATCTGGGTTTCATTGCCCATTTTAACATACCAGCGCGGTGTCCCGGT
>JBDNEZ010000389.1:0-3055 GCA_041690095.1 Anderseniella sp. | reverse complement strand
TTGTCGACCGTATGGTGCAGCGCAAGCAGGTGGCGCTGTTGACAGCGCGCTCAGTGGTCTATCAGCCGAAACCGTCCAGGCGTTTTGACATGAGCTGCCTTGCCTATTGTGCGTTTGTGGCGGTATTCATCATTTCCATTCTGGGCATTTGCCAGTATGCTGCGCTGGTCAAGTTCTGGCCCTATGATCTGTCGCTGGGCCTGGCGAATTACGACTTCGACCGTATGGACGGCGGCGGCTGGGATGCGTATCGCAATTCCATCATGCTGGGGCTGATGACGGCTGTCATCGGCACGGTTATCGTCTTCACTGGCGCCTACATGGTGGAAAAGACCAAGGGCTTCAGCAAGGGCAGGGCGGCGTTTCAGTTCCTGGCCATGCTGCCGATGGCCATACCCGGCATGGTACTGGGGCTGGCCTATATTTTCTTCTTCAACAACCCGGACAACCCGTTCAACTTCATCTATGGCACCATGGCTATCCTGGTGATCTGTACAGTCACTCATTTCTACACGGTTTCGCACCTGACGGCGGTCACTGCGCTGAAACAGATCGACGGTGAGTTTGAACCGGTAGCCGCCTCGCTCAAGCAGCCGTTTTACCGGCTGTTCAGCCGGGTCACCGTGCCGGTGTGTATGCCGGCCATTCTCGACATCATGATCTACCTGTTCGTGAATGCCATGACCACGGTATCGGCTGTGGTGTTCCTGTATTCCTCCAAGACAACGCTGGCTTCGGTGGCAGTGCTCAACATGGACGATGCCGGCGACATAGCGCCGGCGGCCGCCATGGGGATGATGATCTTCTACACCAACATTGTTGCGCGCCTGGTGCATGCGGTGGTGTCACGCTATGTGCTGGGCAGGACGCAAGGCTGGCGGCAGCAGTAACAAACGCGGACCGCCGCAACCGTGGTGCAGGCAAAACGCTTTAATGATCACTGGTGGTGGCGAAGTGGCAACTGATCCGATCTTGTTTCGCTTGAGTGATGTTGCCAGCTATGCGCGCGGTGGGCAGATTGCAGTCGTTGGTGGAGATGCCCTGTGAAGCAGTCAAGGTCGCCACTTCTACGACTAGCCGGTGTTTTTTCAGGCACGTCTGAAACGACAGGGCTGCGCAATCAATGTGCGGTCTGGATCATCCTGCTGCTGTGCGTACTGTATGGGGCGATCATCTATGAAGCCCTCAATTACGGCTTCTGGCGCCACGATGATATCAGCTATCTGTACAACTTCGATGGCAAGTTTTTGCAGGAGGGTCGTTGGCTCAACTATGTCTTCTTCGACGGTCTGTCGCGCATAGATCCCAAATTCTGGTGGGCCGTCAACTTTGTCCTGATGGCGTACTTCTTGTGGTTCCTGGTCTGCCGGTATTCTGAAGATCGCTTGTCCCGCGTGTTGTTGCTGGGCACCTTGCTCGCGGCACCCGGCCTGTATGCGCTGATGAACTGGCCCGGAATGATGGTCCTGCTCAGCTTGCTACTGGTCCTATCAACTCTCGTCGTGGACCGGGTTCAGTACCCGGTTTTCCTGCTGGTGTTTTCAATCCTGTCTTTCGGGATCAATTCTCTGGCGATCTATTTCCTGCCGATGTTCTATCTGCATAAAAGCTTCGACAACCGGCGGTCAGGTCTGGTCTGGTGGTCGCGGTTCGTCATGTGGTGGGGACTGAGTTTTGTCGTGGGCTACGGCGTTGCAAATCTTGCAACGTGGTTGCGCTTCGGCAAGACAATCGAGCTTGCAGCCTGGAGGCAGCCGCAGCCAGCGACCGGGTTCGACCAGCTTGTCGAAAACACGGTCCGGAACGCCCGGCGATTTGCAAATCATGTGTCGGACTTTCTGCCGTTTTTCGAGTATCTGCTTGCAGGCGCTGCCGTGTTCCTGACGATAGCCATCATACGGCGATCGCCGCGCGCGCCATGGTTTGATGTTTGCGTATTCGTGACTATGGGATTCGCGATGGCAATTGCCCACTACGTGATCACCGTCAAACATGGAATAGCCATATCGCATCGCACTGTATTTTCCGTCTACTGGGGTGGCGTGCTGGCTTTCTGGGGCTTGACGTTTCTCGGTTGGAGGCCGTTGATCGGTGGCTTGATTTTCGGATTGATTGGCTTGCCGGCCTGGTATGCAAGTTACAGTCAGGTGGCATGGTTTTCCCAGACCACGCGGCGGATTGCCACCACGGTTCAACAGACCATGCCGGCGCCCCTGCAGACCTACAAACAGGTCATTGTCGATGTGCGTGATTTCAAGGGTTTTTATGCGCGGCAAACTGAGGGTCTACCTGAACGGCCAGGCGTGAGCTTTGAACATTTCGACGAGGATTATCGTTGGGCTACTGCACTGTCTGAACTGGGTGCTTCACGAATATTGCTGTGCACGACAACCAGGACGCTCCGGGACGCCGAACGCTGCGAACCATATCTGAAGTTATCCGACGCCGCCAATTGCGAGGCTGGCGGGCAACTCATTTGTGTAGCAAAGATAACCGCTGACAACGAGCTGGTTCTTAAACTGATGAAGTAAACTGCGCACCCATCAAAGGGGATTCCGCACGGAACGCTGGCAAAAAAGCGCAAAACCCAATTGCGATCACCGCAGCTACATGGAAGGCAGGTCAAGTGGGAAATGTCGGATCACAGCTTGTCAGGTATGGTCTGGTTGGCGTGGTCAACACCACCATAACGTTTTCCGTTATAGTTGTCTTGAGTTATCTGGGTGCGTCTGCGGTAACCAGCAATATCATCGGCTATGGCTTCGGATTGCTGAACAGCTATCTCATGAACCGGCAATTCACCTTCAATGCTTCAAAATCACATAAGCGCGTCTTGCGATTTTTGTCGGGATTCGCTATCGCCTATCTGCTCAATCTCGTTGCGCTGGTTGTGTTGATGCATAATGACATTGTTCCGGTTCTCGTCGCTCAATTTATCGCTATGATCATTTATAACGCTAAGGCCTGTCATCAATTGAGCCAAATGATTGCCCCAGCGAGATGGATTGCACCGAGGAATGCGATAGCCCGTTTGTCATATCTGGTTGCAATTGCG
>JBDNEZ010000388.1:0-4042 GCA_041690095.1 Anderseniella sp. | reverse complement strand
TTCCATTTCCGGCTTCACGCCATAGGACTGGATCAGCCTGGCCTGTTCGCGCAACTGGACCGGCGTCTGCACGACGATGGAGTTTGTATCCCCGAAGTTGAGCGAACCGCAGTCGAGAGTGCAGATTTCCGGGCGCAGTTCCGCGACATGCAACAGACGCTCAACAGGGCCGACAAGGTCGGTGTTGGCCTCGTCAAACGCGCGCGGGGTTTCACCGTCGCCAATCATCAGGTCGCCGCCCATGCCGGCGGTCAGATTGATGATCACGTCGGTATTTTGCGCCCGAATGCGTTCCATCACCTCGCGGTAGTAGTCAACATTGCGAACGCCTTTGCCGGTTTCCGGTTTACGCACATGACAGTGCACGATGGCGGCACCGGCCGATGCTGCCTCAAGCGCGGAATTGGCGATCTGTTCAGGGGTGACCGGGATGGCCGGATGTTTGCCGACCGTGTCGCCGGCACCTGTCACTGCGCATGTGATGATGACTTTTGGGTTCATGGAGCTTCTCCCTGGAGTTTTCTGTTGACCGCAAGTCTATCCGGCGTACACAGTTTGATTTGAGTAAAAACGACAGAATTTTGAGCAAATTCACCAATGCGCACATCGTTCGATATCGTGTTTCTGCTGTTGCCGAACTTCTCGATGATTGCGCTTTATTCTGCGTTGGAGCCATTGCGGGTGGCGAACAGGTTTGCAGGCGAGCTGTTTTCATGGCGGTTCGCTTCGCTCGACGGCAATGCGGTGACGGCGTCAAATGCCATTCCGGTATCTGTAACCGAAAGCATGCATGCGGTCGGCAGGCCCAACCTGGTGATGGTCTGTGCCAGCTACGATCATCAGCAGGCGAACTCGCCAGCTTTGCAAACCGTCTTGCGCAAGTGGGACGGTGCCGGCGTTTGGCTGGGCGGGCTGGATACTGGTTCCATCGTGCTGGCCGAGGCGGGCCTTCTGGACGGCAGGCGGGCAACCTGCCACTGGGAAACACTGGGTGCCATGCGGGAAGACTATCCGCGCGTGTCGGTGACCGACGCGTTGTTTGAGATTGACGGGCCGCGCCTGACGTCTTCAGGCGGTACCGCGCCGCTGGACTTGATGCTGGCGTGGATCGGCTCACTGCACGGGCGCGGCCTGGCAACGCGTGTGGCAGACAGCCTGGTTCATGCCCGCCACGCAGATGCACCGGGCGGCACGCGCATTCCTGCCCGGGCCCGCTACGGGGTGGATGATGCGGCGCTGCTGGCGGCCATTTCAGCTATGGAAAATCATCTGGAGGATGTGCTGCAGCTTGCAGATCTGGCTGACGCAGCGGGGATTTCATCGCGGCAACTGGAGCGGCGTTTCAAACGCTCACTGGGCATGACACCAATCAGGTTTTATCTGTCTTTGCGACTGGAAAGAGCAGAGCACCTGCTGATGTATTCCCGGCTGAGCGTGCGCGACGCCGGACTGGCGTCCGGGTTTTCTTCAATCGCCCAGTTTTCGAGGACCTACAAAACAAGGTACGGGCTTTCACCGTCGCATCATCGCAAAAAAATCGCTGCGGATAACGGAATTTAGCCTGCAGCCCGTTTCCCGTTCACGATGGCGAGCTTGGGCGGAGCCGGTTTAGACGCTGCCATGGCGTTTGCAGTTGACCGCAACAGCACGAGTGCAACTTCTTCACGATCCATGGGTTTGCCGAAATGGTAACCCTGAAACTGGTCACATTTCAGTTCTGCCAGCATGGTAGCCTGTTCGGGAGTTTCAATGCCCTCCGCAGTTACGCACATGCCCAGTCTGTGACCCAGTGATACGATGGTTTCCAGAACACCGTTCAACTTGTCCGGGTCCTTGTCGTGTGCGACCAGGAAAGAGCGATCGATCTTCAGTTTGTTGAAGCCATATCGGATGAGATAGCCGATACTCGAATAACCGGTACCGAAATCATCCATTGCGATCGAGGCACCAAGGCTCTTCAGTTCCCTGATCTGAGCATCGACGGATTCCGTGTTTCCAAGGAACAGGCTTTCGGTCACCTCCAACTCGAGGCGCTTGGTTGGAAAGCCGGTTTGCTCCACGACCGATCTTATTGTCTCGACCAGTTTGCCGTCCTCGAACTGGCGCGGCGACAGATTGACCGCCACAAACAGGTTGCCAGGCCACGTCCTGGCGGTTGAGAGAGCGTCGTGCATAGCCCATTTGCTGATCGGGGCAATCAGGCCGATGGATTCAGCAACGGGAATGAACTCCTCCGGAGAAATGTAGCCGCCATTGCCATCCGGCAGACGCAACAGCGCTTCGAAACCGGCAATCTGCAAGGTTTTGCTGTCTATGATCGGCTGGTAATTCAATTCGAATTCGCGCTGCTCATGGGCTGCCTGCAAGCGGCGTTCCAGATCACGGCGTTTGTTCAACTGATGAGCCATGTTTTCGTTGAACTGTACAAACCGGTTCTTGCCGGTATTTTTGGCGTTGTAAAGTGCAATGTCTGCTGCTCTCAACAAATCTTTGGAACCGGTTTTGCGATGACAGATATGAGCGCCAATGCTGATTTGTCCAGAAATGATCTGGTTACCGTATCGGGCTGGTTTACGAGCTGCTGACAGGATTTTGTCGCAGATTTTACGAAGCCTGGTTTCGGAGATACCCGGCAGCGAAATGGTAAATTCATCGCCGCCAAAGCGAGCCGCATAGGCGTCTTCGGGCAAGTTTGGTTTTATGGCCTGGGCGACGTGAACAATAAATCTGTCGCCGCCTTCGTGGCCGAATTCATCATTGATTGCCTTGAAGTTATCGATATCGATAAAGACGATTGCATCCGTGCTGAGGTAAGAGTATGGCCGCCCAAGTGCCTCGTCCAACCGCTCGGTGAAGGAATGGCGGCTCATGAGAGACGTCAATGGATCGAACTCGGTGAGGTAGAAAACCTTGTTTTCGGCGCGTGTCGCATCGGCATTTCTTTGCAGAAACGCAAATGCCGGTATGAGGTAGGCCAGTACGCCCAGCAGGGCCAGACCGGCTGCGGCCCATCCGAAGATGGCGTTCAGGAAACGAGCCATCTTGGTCTGGTCCACGTAGATTTTGATGACGCCGATCGGTTGATCATTGAGAATACCGGCGCGAACGTATGACTCGACATAATGGTCAGGCCTGTATCGTTCAGCACTGCCGTTTTTTACTGCGAAATGAGTTTTGCCTGTCTGAAACGCAGTTCTTGCATGCACACTGATGCGTCCAACATGGTCGTCGGTCGTGCCTGCTGAAATGTCTCCGGATATCAGGATCAGTTTGCCATCAGGCGCGAAGAACTTCACCAGAAATACATTGCCGACGTCGCGAACAACCGCCAGCTTTTGCAGTTGCGCTGAAGTCGGTTTTCCGGTCTTAACAATTGCTTCCAGATCAGGTACCCGGTGGTTGATGTACGCTGCCCACTTGTTGATTCTGACTTCGCCGTCACGCTGAATAGCACTGTCGACTGCATAGTTTACGGCCTGAAGAACCCCGAATCCAATGCAGATTGCGATAACCAGAATAAATACCGCGAACGCGGGCGCAGAATTGCGCAAAGCCAGCATTTCAATTCCCTTCCTGATCCGGTTTCCAGAACACCGTCTGTCCAGACCTGAACAATGGCCGCAACGCAATGGTGGCGATCACTCACAAGGGAGCATTTGATAGATGTACGGGGTTTCGAACAAGTGGAGTTTTCTGCCAAATTATCAATGTGATTAGCGGAAGTTTAACCAAAAACCTCAGACTGCACTTATCAGGACCATCGAACACTGTGCCTTTGAGCCTGTTCATCGCCGTGAAACTGCCATCAAACCCAGCCGTTCCGACCAACCGAAGCTATCCTGACACTGGCATATTCAGGTTATACCAGATCTCAGCAAAAGTGACCCGTTTCATGGGATCATAGCGGTTCACTCGGGCAAGCACTGCAACGCACCCGATGGGCCGCTATGACCCACCCGAAGGGCCGGGCGCTTTTTCCCGCCAGCTACGTTGCGCGCCGCTTGTGGTACATGTACCACGGCGCGACACGCGCCTTGCCGGC
>JBDNEZ010000387.1:0-9307 GCA_041690095.1 Anderseniella sp. | reverse complement strand
GATATTGCTGCAAATGACGGCTAGATCAGGTTTATGGGTTCAACTGACCCCATGTTGCTCTAGTATCTGAAATTCCGGCTTCCAGCAATCGGACCATGCCATGATCTTATTGTCAAAAAAAAATCTCGCTCTTGCATCAAGCCTGGTGGTCACAGCGACCCTGTTTTCGCACACTGTATCTGCCCATCCGCACGTCTATTCCGACATGCGCACCGACATCATTCTGGATGAGCAGGGCCGCGCCACCGCCATTCATGTGGAGTGGATATTCGACCAGGGCTATACCGAAGCTGCAACCGAAGGCATGGATGCCGACAAGGACGGTGTTTACACCTCGGCTGAACTGCAGCCGGTGGTGACGGAAAACATCGCCGCTCTCAAAGAGTACCGCTACTTCGTGGCAGCAACAGCAAACGGCACCGACATCGCCTACGCGGATGTCACCGAATACGGCCAGCGCATAAATGACCAGGGCCGCCTGTCGATGACGTTCGTCGTGCCGTTTGCAACACCGGTGGATCTGACAACCGGAGAATTCACCTACAAGGTCTACGATCCGGATTTTTTCATCGCCTATGACTACATCAAGGGTGAAACCGTCACGGCCATCGGCGACCTGCCCAAAGGCTGCGCAATCAATGTCGGTACCGTCGCATTTGATGAAAACATGGAGCAGACAAAACAGCAATTGGCAGACAAGCCTGCCGACTGGCAACCGGACCAGCCGCAGGATTTCGGCTCATTGTTCGCACAACCCGTTTCAGTTTCCTGCACGCCGGCAGCAAGCTAACCGCGAGAGGCAAGACCTTGATCCGCATCATTCTTGTTCTGCTTGGCCTGGTTGCAGCCTGCCTACCCGGGTCGCAGACAGCATACGCCGCCTCGTCCGGACTTGTCGTGGTGGCCCAGGCTGACACCGCCGGGACACCCAAGGTAAAGCCGGGACAGCTTTTGTTGCAACGCCGGAAAAGTGTTAACGGCACAGATATGTCGCCGGCTTTTACCGCCAGTCCGGTGGAGTGGATCAAGGCAAAACAGCGCGCCTTTTACGGCAGGATGTCTGCATCATTGAGCGCCATGAAGCGCGGGTCTGCCTGGTCGGCAGCCCTGACCTTGATGGCACTGAGCTTCGCCTATGGCATCCTGCATGCCGCAGGCCCCGGCCATGGCAAGGCGGTAGTGTCGGCATGGCTGCTGGCCAATGAACGCCAGTTGCGGCGCGGCGTGATGATCTCGTTCATGGCAGCTTTCATCCAGGCCGTTACTGCCATAGTTCTGGTGTCGGTGTTGTTGCTGAGTGTGAGTGCAGCAGCCAGCACGGCCAAGTCCATGGCACTGGCACTCGAGGCAGCAAGCTATGGACTGATTGCACTGACTGGCCTGTGGCTGATCTGGCAGGCGATACGCCCACGGTTTGCCAGGGCAGCCGCGGTCGCCGCACTTGCCGAAGTCCATGTCCATCATGATCATAATCATGATCTCCACCACCACGACCATGATCACGGGCCAGACTGCGGATGTGGTCATGCACACATGCCATCGGCCAGTGATCTCGATCAGCCCGTGGGCTTGTGGAAAGCCCTCGGCATCGCCTTTGCTGTTGGCATCAGGCCGTGCACCGGCGGCATTCTGGTACTGTTGTTCTCGTCGGCGCTGGGGCTTTACTGGGCGGGCGTGGCTGCAACGCTGGTCATGGCGCTGGGCACAGCCATCACGGTTTCAACCATTGCCTGTCTGGCCGTCAAATCAAGGGATGTGGCGTTGCGATATTCAGGTCACAATGCCGTATGGCTCGGTCGCACGGCATTTGGCCTGAAATTGCTGGGCGGGCTGTTCATCGCCAGCGTCGGCGGGCTATTGTTCTGGGCAACTGCCACCAACACCATGCCGCTGTTCTGAAAGTTTCATCATGCACCGTTTCATCAAAACCATGTTTGCAGGCTTCGCTTTGCTGTTGGGTCTTAGTGCTCCCGCGCTGGCGCAGGTCACCGAAGGCGACGACGGACCGTTGCGCTTTGGCCGCTTCGAACACCAGGGCAAAGTCCATTATGGTTTTATCTCGTTTGGCGGGGTTCACACCCTGACCGGCGGTTTCTTCGACAAGGAAACTGTCGTTACCGGCAATGTTATTCCGCTGGATGAGGTCAAGGTGCTGGCCCCTGTTGTGCCTGGAAAAGTGATCGGCATTGCGCTGAACTACAAGAGCCATGGCGGCGGCGGCGGTGACCTGCAGTTCTTCGCCAAACTGCCATCGTCGGTCATCGGCCATGAAGACACCATCACGCCGCCGGCAGGCTCGACCAATCTGCACTACGAAGGCGAGATGGTCATCATCATGGGCGCACGCGCAAAGAACGTGTCCGAAGCAGATGCCTTGTCCTATGTGTTTGGTGTCACGGCCGGAAATGATATAACCGAGCGCAGTTTCGGATCAGGCGGGTTCACGGTCCTGAAGTCCAAGGGGTCCGACACATTTGCGCCGCTGGGGCCATGGATTTCGCCGGGGCTGACCATGGACAATCTGAAGTTCGAGACACTGGTCAACGGCAAGACGGTCCAGAAGGGATCAACCAGGCAGATGATCCATTCATCCGCCAGGATCATTTCCGAACTATCGCGCTACATGACCCTGGAACCGGGCGATGCGATCTACACCGGCACCGCCGGTAGCACTGGCGCCCTGAAACAGGGCGATGTTGTCGAAGTGCTGCTGGAAGGCATCGGACGGCTGCGCAATACAGTAGGCCCGACACCGAAATAGAGTATTTCGGACCGGGCTTTCATACCAAAGGAATTATTCCTTCGACGTGGCTTTTTTGCTCATGGCAGTAACCGCTCCGGTCATTTTCTCGATCACCGCGGCGGCGGCGTCCAGTCCATAGCGCGTTTTAAGGGCTGCAGGATCCGTCACAGCCAGCCATGTCTTGCCGTCATCATCTGTCCACGCCAGCGCCTTCAGCGGCAGGTCAAAACCGGCTTCGCGATTGACCTTCATCAACGGCGTGCCCAGCTTGGGATTGCCAAACAGCAAGAGTTGCGTCGGCGCCATGTCCTCACCGATCTTCTTCGCACCGGCGGCATGATCGACCCGCGCAAATACGGTAATGCCCTTTGTCTTGAAGATCGCTTCCAGCCGGTCCAGTGTGGTGGCTGCGTCATGCGCACTTGCCATCTTTATGGTGCCGGTCGCGCTGTCGGCGGCCAGTGCCGGCGCAACCGCCATGGAAAGGGAAATCGCGGCAGCAGCCAGAAACGACTTGATCATGAGTGAACTCCTCGAAGTTTGAACGCGTAATACCTGCGCAAGTAATATGTTGAATGTGTTCATGTCATGCCGACGCAGGGCCGATCACAAGTCACATTATCGTGGGACATGACATGATGCCGAAAAATGCCAACAGCAACTCTTCACCCGGTCAATGGCTTGTGTTGGCGGCTTTTATCATATTGTGCCTTGCAGTGGCGGGCATTGCGGGCTGGGCCACCTCCCAGTCGGTCGAGACCTGGTACCTGACATTGAACCGTCCGGCATGGACACCGCCCAGCTGGTTGTTCGCACCGGTATGGACCACGCTTTATATCATGATGGCAGTCGCCGCCTGGCGGACATGGCGCACTGGCGGTGGTTTCACCGGTCAGGCGCGGTTTGCACTGGCGATGTTCTTCATCCAGCTCGCGTTGAATTTCACTTGGTCATTCGCGTTTTTTGGCTCCCGGTCACCCGCCCTTGGCCTGGTGGTGATCATCATGTTGTGGCTTGCCATCGCGGCAACAATTGCGGCATTCCGGCCAATTGACCGCTTTGCAGCGTGGTTGCTGGCGCCATATCTGGTCTGGGTCAGCTACGCGACAGCGCTCAATTTCGCGATCTGGACCCTGAACTGACGCAATGGTTTAACGCGGCTTCGATGCACCCATAACTCCAACCTACATTGTTGGCCGATTGATCAGAGCCGAGTAGATTTCTGTTTCACCGACCTCGCCAACAGCCTTGCCGTCAGTGCCGATGATCACGTTGTTCCCGGTGCGCCAGCATTCCGCGATAATGTCTCGCATGGTGGCACCGGGCGGCATCATGGCAGTGCCTGTCTTGCTGGCTGCAACCTGCTCGGATTTTTCCAGTTTGCGCATGATGGTCGCACCGGTCATCACGTTGAGCGGGTTCATGTGCTGGACAAACTGCTCGACATATTCATTGGCCGGCTTGAGCACGATTTCCTGCGGCGTACCAACCTGCACGATGCGGCCATCCTGCATGATCGCGATACGATTGCCGATCTTCATGGCTTCGTCGAGATCATGCGACACGAAGATGATAGTGCGCTTCAGTTCACTTTGCAGGTTCAGCAGTTCATCTTGCAGGTGCGTGCGGATGAGCGGATCAAGCGCGGAAAATGGTTCGTCCATTAAAAGGATGGGGGCCTGCGTGGTAAAGGCGCGAGCCAGTCCGACGCGCTGCTGCATGCCACCCGACAACTCATGCGCATAGCGGTCGGCCCACTGGTCGAGGCCGACCAGTTTCAATTGTTCTGCAACGCGCGCTGTGCGTTCTGCGTCCGGTACGCCGGCAAGTTCCAGGCCAAGGCCGACGTTTTCTTCAACCGTGCGCCACGGCAGCAATGCAAACTGCTGGAATACCATGGCAACCTGATGCATGCGCAGTTCGCGCAACTGCATATCGCTGCACGAGGCAACATCGATCGGAGCACCATCGGTTGAAACAATCACCTCGCCGCGTGCGGTTTCATTCAGGCGGTTGACCGCGCGCAGCAATGTCGACTTTCCAGAACCGGACAGCCCCATAAGGACGAATATTTCACCTTCCGCAACATCGAGCGAGGCACCAGCCACACCCAGCACGGCGCCGGTTTTTTCATTGATTTCCTGCCGGGTCGCTCCGCCATCCAGCAGGCGTAGTGCTTCGGTCTTGTTATCACCGAAAATGATATCGACGTTTCTGAAACTGACAGCTGTACTGGTCATTTGCTGTGCCCCCCGCCGCTACCCGTCTCCTGAACCCGGCAAATGCGGTCCAGCATGATAGCGACCGCCACAATGGCAAGACCGGCTTCGATACCCATCGGGATATTGACCGTGTTCAACGCGCGCACCACCGGTTTGCCAAGTCCGTTGGCACCGATCAGGGCGGCAATCACCACCATGGAAAGCGACAGCATGATACATTGGGTCAACCCGGCCATGATCGTCGGCATGGCAGCGGGAAGTTCGACTTTTTTCAGCAATTGCCACTTCGTTGCACCGAACGCCTGACCCGCCTCGATCAACTGTTTCGGCACCGAGGTGATACCAAGATGCGTCAGACGGATCGGAGCCGCGATCGAGAAGATCACCGTGGTGACAAGGCCGGGCGCCAGGCCCAACCCGAACAGGATCAGCGCCGGAATGAGATACACGAATGTCGGCAGCGTCTGCATCAGGTCCAGCACCGGGCGAAGCATGCGGAACAGCCAGTCATTGTGTGCCGCCACAATGCCGACCGGCACACCGATCGCCATGGAGGTCGAGGCTGCGCCGACAACCAGCGCCAGCGTCTCCACGGTTTCCTTCCACAGTCCCTGGTTGACCACGAACGCCAGGCATGCAATCGCGATTGCAGGTACCCTCCAGGATCGCGACAGCCACCACGCCAGGGCTGCAACCAGCGCGATGATGACAATCGGCGGTGGCAGCAGCAGCAGGTCGATCAGGGCCTCGAGAACGGTTTCTATGCCCGTGGCAATGCCGTCAAAAAACCAGTCGAAGCTGTCGGTCAACCAGTTGAAAAGCTGCTTGCCCCATCTGCCGAGCGGGATTTTGTTGTCTTCGAGAAAGGCGCTGATCGGGTCCATGAGTTAATCCCCTGGATCAGTATGGTTTTCGGCTGTCGGACCGAAAACCCTAAACCTGATCGCTTCGATGTTGCTATAGTGAACGGTGCTGAAAACAAAACTACCCGGTTTCGCCGTTGTGGCAAAACCGGGTAGCAAAATGTCAGGTCCGGATGATCAGTTTACTGGAGTGCTGATTTTGCAGCCGCCATGCCGTCACCACCGTCATATGTGGTGACATCGGCAAGCCAGGCATCAAGCACATCCGGATTGGCCTTGAGCCAGTTGGTGGCGGCCGTCTCGGGATCAGTTCCGTCGTTGAGAATGGCCCCCATGATTTCATTTTCCATCTTCAGCGTGAACTTGAGATTGGAGATCAGCTTGCCGGCATTCGGACACTCGCCCACATAGCCTTTGCGCACATTGGTATGTACCGTGGCGCCGCCGAGATTGGGCCCGAACACATCATCGCCGCCTTCAAGATATGCCATGTCGAAATTGGCATTCATCGGGTGCGGTTCCCAGCCGAGGAACACAAGATCCTCTTTCTTCCTGCCGGCCTTGGCCACGGCGGACATCATGCCTGCTTCAGATGACTCAACCACTTCAAAGCCCTTGAGGCCGAAGGTGCCTTTCTCGATCATGCCGAGGATCAGCCGGTTGCCGTCATTGCCCGGCTCAATGCCATAGATCTTGCCGTCAAGCTGATCCTTGAACTTCGCAATGTCCTGGAATGTCTTGAGGCCAGCATCATAGGTGTATTTGGGAACCGCCAGCGTGTACTTGGCGCCTTCGAGGTTGGCTCCGATGGAGTCCACTGAACCGTCTTCACGGTATGGTTTGATATCCGCTTCCATGGTCGGCATCCAGTTACCCAGGAATACGTCAATATCCTTGTTCTTCAGCGATGAATAGGTCACCGGCACAGACAGAACCTGCGTAATAGGCTCATAGCCAAGAGCTTTCAGAATAACCGTGGCAGTCGCTGTGGTGGCGGTAATGTCAGTCCAGCCAACGTCGGAAAACCGGACGGCTTTGCATGCCTCGCTGTCACCGGCCTGAGCCGCACTCATTGGCGCCAACGCGAAGATCGCCGCTGCTGCGACACCTGTCATCACTTGTGAAATTATCCTGGTCATCAATACTTACTCCCTGTTTTCAAGTTTGCCTGATCACCGTCAAACGTGATCTTCAATAGTCCGAATTGGCCGAAATGTGCGCAGCACTACCCACCCAAGTCAACAGTCTGCAGAAATTTAAGCTGTTTTTAATTGACTGATCAATTAAAAAAAATATCCTGCACACTGGTTCAACACTCCATGTGAGGTGAAATGCCGAAAATCGGCATGGCTCCGGTACGCCGGAATCAACTGATAGAAGCCGCAATATCGTCGCTGCATGATTATGGTTATGCAGACACCACCGTTGCCCGCATTGCCAAGAAGGCCGGGGTATCTCCCGGCATCGTGCATCATTATTTCGATGGCAAGGACGATCTGCTGTTTGCCACCATGCAGCACATGTTGCGCGAATTGCGGGCAGAAACACTCAAGCGCCTGAAACAGGCACAATCGCCGCGCGGCAGGCTGTCGGGGATTGTCCAGGCAAACTTTGCAGCAAGCCAGTATTCACCGGATGTCATGACGGCATGGCTGGCCCTGTATGGGTCTGCCCGCCAGTCGGTTAATCTCACCCGTATTCTCAGACTGTATGATGCACGGCTGAAATCCAATTTGAGTGACGCATTCAGGAAACTTACCGACCCGGACAAAACGGCGGAACTGGCGCTGGGCGTTTCAGCCCTGATCGATGGCGTATGGCTGCGTGCTGCCCTGTTTGGCGACACTTACAATTGCGATACGGCGATCCATCTCGTCGAGTCCTATATCGACAGCCAGCTTCCTTCCACACATTGAGATTGCCATGAGCGACGCCACATTCGACTACATCATAATCGGGTCCGGCTCGGCAGGCTCGGTGCTTGCCAACCGCTTGACGCAGAACGGCAGGCACACCGTGCTGGTGTTGGAATATGGCGGCAGCGATATTGGCCCCCTGATCCAGATGCCATCGGCGCTGTCGATTCCACTGAATACCAAAACCTATAATTGGGGCTATTCGTCCGAGCCGGAGCCGGGCCTGAACAATCGCCGCATCACGGCACCGCGCGGCAAGGTGATGGGCGGATCATCCTCCATCAACGGCATGGTGTATGTGCGCGGCCATGCCAGGGATTTTGACACCTGGTCGGATATGGGCGCGACCGGCTGGGCCTATGCCGATGTGCTGCCCTATTTCAAGCGCATGGAAACCTCGCACGGCGGCGAAGACGGCTGGCGCGGCACCGACGGCCCGATGCACGTCACCCGCGGCGATCAGGCCAACCCGCTTTACCCTGCTTTCGTCGAGGCTGCCGAACAGGCCGGATATCCAGCCACTGCCGACTATAATGGCCATCGGCAGGAGGGCTTCGGCGCGATGGAAATGACGATCTGGAAGGGGCGCCGCTGGTCATCTGCCAACGCCTTCCTCAGGCCCGCCCTCAAGCGCAGCAATCTCGAACTGATCACCCGCGCAAAGGCACGCCGAATTCTGCTTCAGGGCAAGCGGGCCACCGGCGTGGAATATCAAAAGGGGCCCAGCATCAAAACCGCCCACGCACGCCGCGAAGTGATCATTGCAGCCAGCGCTTTCAACTCTCCGCACCTGTTGCAGGTATCCGGCATCGGCGACGCTGAGACACTGAAGGCGGCCGGCATCGAACCGGTACATCATCTGCCCGGGGTAGGTGCCAACCTGATGGATCACCTGGAAGTCTACTTCCAGTTGCACTCAAAGCAACCTGTGACCCTGAACAACAAGCTGGGCTTGCTGTCAAAAGGCTTGATCGGCCTGCAATGGCTGTTGTTCAAGACCGGCCTCGGGGCCACCAATCACTTTGAAACCGCCGGTTTCATCCGCTCACGAACCGGCATTGAGTACCCTGATGTTCAGTATCATTTCCTGCCCGGCGCCATCGCCTACAACGGTAAGCCTGCGACCAGGGGGCATGGATTTCAGGTGCATGTCGGTCCCAACAGGTCAACATCGCGCGGCTCGGTAACCCCCGTCAGCGCAAGCCCGGACGATGCCCCGAAACTGATCTTCAATTACATGTCCAAAGACCAGGACTGGGCGGATTTTCGTACGTGCATTCGCCTGACCCGCGAAATCATTGCGCAACCCGCAATGCAGGCGTTTGCCAACGGCGAAATTCAGCCCGGCGAAGACGTGACCAGTGATGCAGAAATCGACAATTTCATCCGCGAACATGCCGAAAGCGCTTACCATCCGTGCGGCACCTGCAAGATGGGATCCGTAAACGATCCGATGGCAGTGGTCGATCCGCAATGCCGGGTAATCGGCATAGCGGGTTTACGCGTGGCAGACAGCTCGATTTTCCCGTCCATCACCAACGGCAATATCAACGGACCCACCAT
>JBDNEZ010000386.1:0-7355 GCA_041690095.1 Anderseniella sp. | reverse complement strand
TCTCGTCTTGTCGTCGTGTTCTGGATGGTTCTGGTTGATATGGTCAAAAAATCATAAACCTGATCGCTTCCAAAGTGTAAGTGCAATTTTACGGCCTCGCTTGAACCCGTGTTGCTCTGGTGTTGCCGCATTATGCGAAGGACCGACCACAAGGGCAATGCGTCTTCCGTACAAGATCATGCCAGCCGCCAGACCTGGCTGTTCTTGATCTCGGCATCCTCAAGATCGCGTGTAACAGGCACCTGATAAGACGCGCATGAAACCAGCTTGTCGCGTGGCAGGTATGCTCTGCCGGGGTCACCGATCACAACGTCAATTGCCTGTCCAGCCGCAGTTTCGAGCCAGTTCATGAGCCTTTTAGCCACGGATTGTTCGTAGAACAGGTCTCCGACAAGAATGACATCCATATCGCGCGGCATTTTATCCAGCAGATCTTCGCCGCAGGATACAAGCTCAACCTGGTTCGCTGCGGCGTTCAGGCTGATGGCCTGCAGTGCAAACAGATCAATATCAGCCGCCGTCACAGCGCCAGCACCGGCTTTCGCGGCCGCGATTGCCACCAGGCCTGACCCGGAAGCCAGGTCAAGCACGCGCTTGCCGCGCACTATTTCCGGGTTGTCCAGAATATAGCGGGCAAGGGCCTGGCCGCCCGCCCAGGCAAACGCCCAGAACGGCGGCGGCAGGCCCATCTCGCCCAGCGCCTCTTCCGTCTTTTCCCACAACGGCACTGCATCGTGAGCCATGTACAGCGAGATTTCCGGCACCAGTGGCACCCGCATCAATCGGGTATTCTCAATAATGAAGTCTTGCCGATGATCGATCCCGGTCACTTGCTGGTCGGCGGGGAGTCCAATCCACCCATGCGGCAGACCTCCAGCCATTCATCGTGCAGCACGGGTTGGACCGACAGCCGCATCGATGTCACCAGTGACATTTTCTCAAGCAGCGGATTTGCCTTCACATCAGCCAGCGAGACCGGCTTCGGCATATCCATGACCGCCTTGACATCCACACACTCCCAGCGCGGATCGTCGATTGTGGAATCCGGGTGCACCAGCGCGCAGACTTCGCAGATACCGACAACATTCAGCCCCTCATTGGAATGATAGAAGAAACCCAGATCACCCAATTGCATGGCGCGCATGTTATTGCGCGCCTGATAATTGCGGATACCGTCCCATTCTTCACCGGCATCCCCCTTCACCTTCAGCATGTCCCATGAAAACTTGAACGGTTCGGATTTGAACAACCAGTAGGCCATATTTTCTCATCTCACTTTGTCAGACATCATTTTCAATCATGCTCGGCGCGCAGCGGGCGCGTCATGAGCTGGGTGATTTCATCGTCCACATTTGCACCCTCGGTGACAATCCTTGCGACAGCTTCGCAAACCGGCATTTCGATAGTGTGGGCCGCGGCAATCGCGCGCACCACACCCGCCGTGTGAACGCCTTCCGACACAGCCGTGCGCGATGCAAGAATATCGCTGAGTTCAACGCCCTTACCCAGTTCAACCCCCAGGGAAAAATTTCGTGACTGGGTATTTGAGCAGGTCAGGATGAGGTCACCCAGCCCGGACAGGCCGAGCAGGGTTTCAGACTGGGCCCCGAGCGCCTGCGCCAACCGGCGCAGTTCGGCAAATGATCGCGCGATCAGCGCTGCCTGGGCGGATGCACCCAGCCCCTTGCCCGCACAAATGCCCACTGCAATCGCCAGCACATTCTTCACTGCCCCGCCGATCTGCACGCCTTTCACATCACCTGATACATAGATTCTGAATGATGGCGTGCTGAGCGCATGGGCAATGGCGGATGTCAATTGCGCACTCTCGCCGGCCAGCGTGATGGCCGTCGGCAGTCCGGCGACGACATCGCTGGCAAAACTGGGACCTGACAACACCAATGGCTGCAGGGCCGAGCATTCGCGGGCCACGTCTGTCAGAAACTTGTTGCTGTCGCGCTCAAGCCCTTTTGCCGTGATGATCATCGGCATCGGCCCGCTGATATGCTGCGACAGTTGCGTCACTACATCGCGCGTTGCCTGCGCCGGTGTCGCCAGGATCAGCAGGTCACTCTCAACCGCGCCGGCCAGGTCCGTGACAACCTGCAGTTCTCCGGGCAGCCGGTGGCCCGGCAGATACTTTGCGTTTTCCCTGTCGGCGGCAATGGCGGTTGCCAGGTCGACAGACCGGCACCACAGGCTTGTGCGCATCCCGGCACGCACGCACATGGTCGCCAGTGCAGTTCCCCACGCGCCGGCCCCGATCACACATGCACTTGAAAATTGCGCCGCCGTCATGCCTTGACCCCGGCGAACGGTTGCGGCTCGGCAGCGCTGTCCAGCGGCCAGCGCGCACGCGCCGACAGGCTGAAGTCATCCGGGTCGCGCCTGACAGCGTTTTCAAGTCCTGCCCAGGCGATCATCGCTGCATTATCGGTACACAACTCAACCGGCGGCACGCTCAGGGCGAAGCCTGCGCGATCGCACGTGGCTTCGAGACATGTGCGCAATGCCAGGTTGGCGGCCACGCCGCCCGACGCGACAAGAACACGGTTCTGCACGTCTCGGTGCAGGCGCTGAAAGACAGTCATGGCGCGCTGCACACGGTCCGCCACCGCCTCACAGGCTGCCAGTTGAAACGCCGCGCAGATATCGGCCACATCGGTTGCGTCAAGCGGCTGGATTTTCGTTGCAGCCTGCCGGACAGCTGTTTTGAGGCCGGAGAATGAAAAATTGCAGTCGTCGCGGCCTTTCATCGGCACCGGAAACCTGAATCTGTGCGGATCACCACCTGTCGCTGCGTGCTCCACCGCCGGACCGCCGGGATAGCCCAGGCCAAGCAATTTTGCGGTCTTGTCAAAGGCTTCTCCCAGGGCATCGTCGATAGTCGTGCCAAGGCGCGTGTACTCACCGACATCATCGACGCTGACCAGTTGGCTGTGCCCGCCAGACACCAGTAGGATAAGATAGGGTGGACGCAGGCCTTGCGTCAGGCCGGGAGTGAGCGCGTGGCCTTCCAGATGGTTGATGCCGTAAAACGGCTTGGCCGTTGCCAGCGCGATGGCCTTGGCCGTCATCAGGCCGGTCAGAACGCCGCCGATCAGGCCGGGACCGGCGGTGGCGGCAATGCCGGACAAGTCACCGTAATCGCAATTGGCCTCGCTCATGGCCTGTTCAACCAACCGATCAAGGTGCGCCAGATGCGACCGCGCCGCGATTTCCGGTACCACACCGCCATAAGGGGCATGCAGCGCGGTTTGCGACAACACCACACTGGACAAGATTTCGCCCGAGCCATCGGGCTTGCGGGCCACGACGGACGTCGCGGTTTCGTCACATGAGGTTTCGATACCCAGCATCAGGTGCGTTTGTTGATTGTTGACGCCAGCCAAGCTACAGACCTTCCTTGAACCGCTCGAGCCTAATGTACAAATATGCCAGTGTACAAATATGCCAGAATACCAATACACACGTATATTGCCTGATCAGACCTGCCTGTAACACCGAAAGTAATCCGCTTGCAAACCGACCCTATCAGAATTGGCACCAGGGGCTCACCGCTTGCCCTGGCGCAGGCCCACGAGGCCCGTGACAGATTGTGCACCGCGCATGATCTTGACCCGGCATTGATCGAGATCATTGTCATCTCGACGACCGGTGACCAGATTCAGAACCGCTCGCTGGCAGACATCGGCGGCAAGGGCCTTTTCACCAAGGAACTGGAAGAGCAATTGCACGACGGCAGCATCGACATGGCGGTTCATTCCATGAAGGACATGCCGGCTGAACTGCCGGACGGCATGGAGATCTGCTGCCTGCTGGAGCGTGAAGACCCGCGCGATGCATTCATATCACCGGTGGCCAAAACCATTGCCGACCTGCCCAGGGGCGCGACAGTTGGCTCTTCATCGGTACGCCGGGCCGCGCAATTGCTGAACATTCGCCCCGACATCCAGATTGTGCAGTTTCGCGGCAATGTCCAGACCCGGTTGCGCAAGCTGGACGAGGGCGTGGCCGCCGCCACTTTCCTGGCCTGCGCCGGGCTGAACAGGCTGGGTGCGGCACATCTCATCACCAGCGCCATGGACCCGGAAATCATGTTGCCGGCTGTGGCTCAGGGCGCCATCGGCATTGAAATCGCCTCATCCAATGACCGCTCGCGCGCCTTGCTGGAGCCCTTGAACCACAAATCCACCTGCGTATGTATCGAAACCGAGCGCGCCTTCCTGAAAGAACTTGATGGCTCCTGTCGCACTCCCCTGGCCGGTTACGCGACGCTGGCCGGCGATGTGATTTCATTCAGTGCCATGGCCCTGACGCTGGACGGGCAGAAAGTGTTTCGGGCCATCCGCATTGGCAACGTGGACGACGCAGGCAGGATGGGACTTGATGCCGCCAGGGAAATCAGGGCGCTGGCCGGGTCAGACCTGGTGTCGTGATGCAGTTGATCGTAACCAGGCCGCAGGCGGACGCAGACAGGCTGAAGTCCCGGCTGCAAGCAAACGGTCATACAGTTTGCATCGCGCCATTGCTGTCCATCGAGATCGACCGGGCAGCAGCCATTGCTGACAAGCCATGGCAGGCAATTGCCATCACCAGCGCCAATGCACTGTCCGCCTTTTCTGCTATCGGCATTTCGGAGCAGGCAAAGTCTATTCCGGTATTCGCCGTCGGCCCGGCATCGGCCGGCCTTGCCCGTGAACTGGGCTTTGCAGACGTTCACCAGGCTGCAGGTGACCTCTCTGCGCTCGAGGAGTTGATGCAACAGAAGCTCAAACCCGACGCCGGACCGATACTCTACCTGACGGGGAAAGTCCGATCCGGGGATCTGGCGGCAGACCTGCGGACAGGCGGCTTTGAAGTTGAACGGGTTGAGCTTTATGACGCGGTTGCCGCCACGCAATTGCCATTGCCTGCCGAAGATCTCATTCGCGCAGGCAAGGCCGACGGCGTCATGCTTTATTCCGAGCGCACCGCTGATGTCTGGGCACGTCTTATCGACAAGTCAGGATTGGGCGTGCAGGCGGCAAACCTCACGCATTTTTGTCTGTCGCAGGCCGTGGCTGACAAAATCAGATCTGCACTCGGTCACCATATGTCAATTGTTATATCCAGCAGCCCCAATGATGATGCTATGCTGGAGACGATTGAAGTCACGTCAGCAAATCAAATGGTTCACAATCCGACGCCGGGGAAAGGCGCAACAATGGCAAATCGAAAACAATCGTCGCGCAAAGCCAGGAAGCCAGCGCGCCCCACTGTGATTGATGCCAAGGCCACAGAAGTAGAATCGGCTGATCCGGCCAAACCCGACGCCGCGCAAACCGGCAAGTCCGCCAGCGCAGCCAGCCAGGCAGGCGCGCGCAAGACACCGGAATCATCCGCACCGGCCGGTACCGACAAAAGCTCCGGCGCGGACGCCGGCAAAACGGCTTCGCCTGACGCGTCGAAAACCAGATCCCCGGAAACCCAATCAACTAAAACCAAATCAGCCGACAGTTCAGCGCCTGCGAAAAAATCGTCCGGCAAGGGCAAACTGCTGACCGGCGCCTTCATCATCGCACTACTCGCAGGCGTTGGCGCAGGCGGCTACCTGTATCGTGAACACGGCGCCAGGCTGTTTGGCAGCACCGCGCCGGTTATTGATCTTGGTGCCATAGAGGGTCAGGCCCTGGAAGCCATCGGCACGGCACAGGCAGCATCCGAGACAGCCGCAACCGCACTTGCCGGCACGCAATCGCTGAGCGAAAAGCTCACCGGGCTTGAGCAGCAGTTGACCGAAACCCGCAGCGCGGCAGCAACCCCCGACCCGCAAGCTGAGGCAGCAATCAGCGCAGCCTCCGAGATGGCGAAATCCGCACAAACCGATATTGCGGCCCTGTCGGTTAAAACCGGCGAGATCGAAACCGGGATGAACGAGGTGCGCCAGTCTGTAGACAGCCTCAAGACGGCGCTGCAGGCCGCCGCCGACACCGGTGGCGGCGCCGGTCAGGCAGACGTGAACCTGAAATTTGACGATCTGGCCCAGCGGATCGCCAGGCTGGAAACAGCGCCGGCTCAGCCGCGCGACGACACGCTTGCCGGTGAGGTTGCAGCGCTGCGCGACCAGCTTGCTGCTGCAACCGACCGAATGAAAGCGCTGGAAGACAAGCTTGAAGCTGCACTCGCCGCCCCCAAGCCGGATGTCGCGGCCAGCACAGCACCGCAGGCAGCAGCAATCGACACGGCCAGGGTGGCCGCCCAACTGAGTGTGCTGTCCGATACCGTCAATCAGGGCAAACCTTATCAGGCCGAGTTAAGCGCCGTGGAGGAGACCGCAGGGTTGACACTCAATCTGCCGGCACTGACGGCCAACGCCGCCACCGGCATCGCGACACTCGACCAGTTGAAGCAGGACCTTGCCGGGTTGCCGGACACGCTCAATGCAGCAACTGCTCCGCAGACCTCCGGGGCACAGACGTCTTCGGGTTGGTGGTCAACCATAACCGGCAGGCTGTCTTCCGTCATCAAGGTGCGCAAGACGACCGGCGCCGTGGACTGGGCTGAACACGCCCCAGCCGCAAACGCAGCGCTTGACACCGGCGGGCTGGACGCGGCCATCGCCGCACTCGATGCCGGCGGCGCAGCCGCACCGGAACCTGTAGCGGCCTGGATCATTGCGGCGCGCAAGCGTCAGGCCGCCGATGCAGAGCTGCAAAAACTTCCACAAATCATCCTGGGCCACCTGCCGGCCCCGGCCCAATAATCTGCGGCGAGGCTTAAACACATGATTTCCCTGTTGGTTCGCTTTGTCCTTCTGATCCTCGTCGCAACCCTGTTTGCCTGGCTGGCCGACCAGCCGGGTGATCTGACACTGCGCTGGCTCGGCTATGAAATACAAACCAGCCTGATGGCTGCAGTCATCATGCTGACTGCCATCGCGCTGGGCCTGTGGATCGTCTGGTCGGGGGTGATGTGGCTGCTCGACAGGCCGGGCGCATTCGGCGGCTGGTTCAAGTCACGCCGGCAGCGCAAGGGCAGGGTGGCCTTGTCCAGCGGGTTGATTGCCGTTGCCGCCGGTGACAGCGAAGCTGCCCAGGCGCATGCCCGGACAGCCGCCGCCATCATCGGCGATGACCCGATGGTCAAACTGCTGGATGCCCAGGCAGCGCAGATGCGCGGCGACAATGTCCGCGTGCGGCATCTGTTCGAGGACATGGCCGAAAAACCCGAAACCCGGCTGCTCGGATTGCGCGGGCTGCACACCGAGGCGGTCCGCCGCACAGACATGGCGCGCGCCCGCGCGCTGGCCGAAGAAGCCGTGCGCATCAATCCGAAAGTGTCGTGGGCCAGCAAGGCCGTGCTGTCCTATCAGT
>JBDNEZ010000385.1:0-22616 GCA_041690095.1 Anderseniella sp. | reverse complement strand
GTGCCGTGACTGATTTGTATGACAAAGCTTGCATCACCGCTGCCACCACCGACTTCAAGTACCTTCAGCTTCAGGGTAGCTACTGCCGATTGGCCGCGAACATAAGGATACTGGGGATATCTATCGGCAATGTACGAGACTGCATCGTCCAGTTCGCATTCAATTGTCTGAACCAACTCCGAAATGCGGACATACTCCATATGCTCGACATCTGGTACCGAAACACAACCGGCTAGAGACAGAGCGAAAAAGCCAGAAACTGCATTTTTCATATCTAACCCCTCCTTCCGCAAGGTCAGTATACAATTTTATTCCGTTACGTAAACTACAATCTATCTGTGGTGGGGCTTCTCTGAACAGAATGCGACTTAGACTGCGCGATTGCGGCTGGTCGAGCGTTTCCGTCCGGGCGGGTCCATTGCAGCCATTACGAATGCCTGAGGCGGCGGAAGGGACAAAATCTACCGTCAGTCTGCTTAATGCCGACTGTCTGTAGGGCAAACATTTTGTTGTGATTGATCTTCGACCGATTGAAGCAAATACGTTCCCAAATTGTCACTGTGACCAGTTCGCCATTCGCACTACAGTACCCGGCAGGAGCAAGTTGTGGTAGCTTACCTCATGGGATTTGAAACACGCGAACTGAGCCCGCGAGCCCGCATGGCGATCATTCGCGGCGGCTAGGCAGATAGGTTGCAAACTCTTGTGGAACTTGCACCGGGGTTTTCACCTGAAAACCTGAGAGTGACACCGCAGGAGTTATACCAGATCTCAGTAACAGTGGCTCATTTCATGGGATCATAGCGGTTCACTCGGGCAGGCGCGGTGCGCAGCGCGATGCGGTGCATCGCGCATGCACTGCAACGCACCCGATTGAACCGCCATGACCCACCCGGAGGGCCGGGCGCTTTTTCCCGCCAGCTACGGTGCGCGCCGCTTGTGGTACATGTACCACGGCGCGACACGCGCCTTGCCGGCGGAAAAAATCGCTCCGGTGAAATGCGACTTTCGGACGGCGAACAGGAAACATATTAGACAGGACCTGCTCTCAGCGCTGGCTGGTTGGGATTTCGCAAAAGCGCCATTGCCCGCTGGATGTTCATCCGGCCAAACCCCCAGGCATTATCGATGTTCTGTACACCGTCCGGATTGTCGGCAGTTGCTATCAGAAGCTTGGCAATCTGGGAAGATGAGAGCTCCAGAATCTCTTCCATCAACAGTGCAATGCCACAATGCAGAGCGAGTGTATTGATGAGGTTGGATGGCACTACGCGCGGTTTGGAAGTAAAGAAACGAGGATCATGGTGTCAGAAATTCCACCAGCACAGGACCTGATCGAGTTCCACCTCAGGTGGAAAGAATTCCGCCCATCCGTTGTAAAGCTGTGTGAACGCGTCGGTCGCCAGAATTCGGAGGGTGAAACACTTCATTGGCTGATCGCCATGGCTGATCGCGTTGGTCCCGATGATCTTAACACCAAAGATTAGCAATTGCCGCATAGCTGCTGTCCGACGCCGCACACCGAGTCCGGCATGTGAACTGTTCCTGGAAATCCGGAAAGCCTGTAAAATGGGAATATCGATCGATCACCAGAGCTATTCTTGATTTGAAATTGCCATTGCACACCAATTTTGTCCAATCGAACTGGCAAAAGATGAAACGAACTTGCAAGCACCAGCAGTGACCGGCAAGACAGATACCAACAAATGAGTAAAGGCCAAAAAAATGAGCGATGTCGAAGAAACCGTTCGCCGGTTTTATGACGACTATGGCTGGGTGGAAAAAGGTACAGAGGTTGGTGAAACGAGCCTGTTCCGGCACTTTTCAGACGCACATGACAGCCTGTATTATCCCGCAGTAGAGCGACGCACAGCGCACTGTTTTGACGGCCTGTCAGGCAATTTGCTGATTGCCGGCGGGGGCGATATGCCTGACGGTCATGTTGCAATAGCCGCTCGGTTTTCCTCCGTCACCTGCATCGACATATCCGAAAGAGCCATCGCGCTTGCCCGGGAAAAACTTGGGCCCGAGCGTCAATACATCACCGGGTCAATCCTGGACATGGAGATTCCGGACAATCAGTTTGACGCCGTTTTTTGCGCTCACGTCATCTACCACATAGACCAGACCCTTCAGCTAAAGGCGATACGGGAACTGGTGCGCGTGACGCGGCCCGGCGGGCGGGTTGTCATCATTTACCGGAATCCGAATTCGCTTCCATCAAAACTGATGCAACTGCGCAGGAGGGGATACGACTTGCTGAAGCTGAGCCGCACGCCCGACAACACAGACATCGCCATGTTCGGGATGCATGGCGTACCGCAACTTTATGGCTTCACCCATCCCCTCGACTGGTGGAACCAGTTTTGTGATGACTGTGACGTCGATCTGCGACCATGGCACATCATGGGATCCGGCCATGAGGGCCATTTTCTCAAGACAGAAGCAATCGCTCGCACGGCATACCGCTTGTTCTCCTGGTTCGAGAACAGCTATCCGGACCGTGCAGTCCGTCTGTGGCACTATCCAATAGTTATTCTGACGAAGAAGAACCGGCGGCAGACAGCTGCCTTTTGCAAAGCGGCACAGATGACAACTTGCAGGTTTGGCGCACCGAAAAATCCACCCGCACAATCCGGCCCGTGGAACGGGGCATAGTCAGCAAACGGCTGACGTGCGTACAGTGACGGGTCTGCCAGTCAGAGAAATGGGACGGCTCTGCAATCAACAAGCCAAGAAACCCAATCGGAGGAAACCAGGATGAGATTATCATTGTTAAGCGCTGCGCTGCTGTGCGGCACGTCAGCCTTTGCGTTTGCCCAGGACACCAGCAATCTGGACAAGCTGAGTAATTTCCAGACCACCGGCACGTCCGAGTTCACCTTCGTCGACCAGACCGGTCCGAATGCCGATGCCATCAAAAAGACGCTGCAGAAGATCAAGCTGCCGTCAGGCTTCAGAATCGCGCTGTACGCCGTGGTGCCCGACGCCCGCCACATGGCGGTTGGCCCGCAGGGCATCGTGACCTTTGTCGGCACGCGCAAGACCAAGGTGTGGTCGGTAACCGACCGCAACAAGGATCGCGTGGCCGATGAAGTGAAGGATTTCGCTCCGTCGCTCAGTATGAAAATTCCCAACGGTCCGTGTTTCTCGCCGGACGGGTTCCTCTATATTGCCGAGCAGAACCGGGTACTGGTCTACCCTGCTGCGGAATTCTTTTACGAAAGCCCCGACGTGGCCGCGTTCAATGTCGTCAAGGAAGGCGACCTGATCCCGCCAGCGGAAGTCAGCTACAACCACACGGCCAGAGTGTGCCGCATCGGCCAGGACGGCAAACTGTACATCACCATCGGTCAGCCGTTCAACGTGCCTGCCAAGGAGAAACGCGACCTGTATAATGAGTGGGGCCTCGGTGGCATCATTCGCCTGAACACTGACGGCACAGGCCGCGAAGTGTACGCGCACGGTGTGCGTAATTCGGTCGGCATGGACATCAATCCGGCCAACGGCGAAGTCTGGTTTACCGACAACCAGGTTGATGGCATGGGCGATGATATCCCGCCGGGCGAACTGAACCGCCAGACCGCAGTCGGCCAGAACTTCGGCTTCCCATGGTATGGCGGCGGCACCGTGCGGACCAACGAGTACAAGGACGAAGAAGTGCCGGCCGACGTCGTCAATCCGGCCGTCGAGATGGATGCCCATGCAGCAGACCTTGGCATGACCTTCTATTCCGGCTCGCAGTTCCCGGCCAAGTACAGGGGCGGCATTTTTTCTGCCCAGCATGGCTCCTGGAACCGCACAGACCCGATTGGCGCACGCGTCATGTTCACTGCAGTCAACGAGGATGGCAGTGCGGGTGCCACGGAGGTGTTTGCAGACGGCTGGCTCGACGGCAATGGAGAATATTTGGGCCGTCCTGTCGATGTCACGCAATTGCGCGATGGATCCATCCTGGTCTCGGATGACCTGGCGGGCGCCGTTTACCGGATTTCCTACGGGGACTAGTCCCGGTATTATTTCACAGTGCCAAAGCCGGTCTCCGGAAGGAGGCCGGTACCCCCTATCGTCTAACCCGGGAACGCAGACTCCATGAGCCGTTTGTTGATTGCATTGATAGTGCTGCTGGCTGCAACAGGCCACGCCAACGCAGACCCCGCAACGGGTAAAAGCATTGCCAAAAAGAAGTGCCAGACCTGCCACGGCATTGACGGCATCGCCAGGATTCCGGTAGCCCCGCATCTGGCCGGTGAAAGCCAGATTTACCTCGAAACACAATTGAAGGCGTTCAGATCCGGCAAACGGGAAAATGAAATGATGTCCGTCGTCGCCAAAAGCCTGACAGATGATGAAATCACCAACCTGGCAGAGTGGTTCAGCTCCATCGAGATCACCGCAAAAATGCCCGACTGACAGTCGCGCTCGCCGCGACAGTCCATCTCCACAGTCCAATTCTACAGGCCATTGGGCCCGCTCCCTTGCCAGCCCTGGTAAAAACATGCAGGAATCTGCAGGTATTAATACCAAAGGAACTGACTATTGACCCATCAAATGAGTCAATAGTCAGTTCCTTTGGTATAACATCAAGGCAACCAAGATGAGTGAACCGGCCCACAGATACCTCACCACGAAGGAACTGGCTGACCTTTTGCGCATCAAGGAGCGCAAGGTCTATGAACTTGCCGCATCCGGCGAGGTTCCGTGTTCACGCGCGATGGGAAAACTGCTGTTTCCACGCGATCAGGTGGAAACCTGGCTGTCGGAAAACTCGTCAGGTCCCAACGGCACGGTTGCGGGCCCGCTGCCTGCTATACTGCTGGGCAGTCATGATCCCTTGCTGGACTGGGCGATGCGGGAAAGCCGCTGCGGTCTGGCGGCAAATTTCGACAGTTCGCTTGATGGTCTGGACCGCATGGCCAACCACGAGGGCATCGCAACCGGCCTGCATATCCCGAATATGTCAGGTGACGGCTGGAACACGGACTTTGTGAGAGAACGGCTGAGCAATCAGCCGGTTGTGCTGGTGGAATGGGCAAAACGCCAGCGCGGACTGATTGTGCCGCCGGGCAACCCCGCCGGTATCACGGTGCTGGCCGACGTCAGGACCAGGACCCTTGCGGCGCGTCAGCCCGAAGCCGGCAGCCAGATACTGTTTGCCAAACTGCTTGAGGCGGCAGGTCTTGCGGAGCCTGACGTCAACTGGACGACGCCGGCTCGCAGTGAAGCGGACGCTGCCCTTATGGTTCAGGATGGCAGTGCCGACATTGCCTTCGGGCTGGCAGGAGTCGCTGCTCAGTTGCGGCTTGAGTTCGTGCCGATTGTCCATGAGCGCTATGATCTTGCCATTGACAGGCGGGCCTGGTTCGACCCGCCCATGCAAACCCTGATTGCGTTCTGCAGATCTCCTGCATTTGCCGCCAAGGCAGCGGCACTGTCAGGATACGATGTTACCGGACAGTTTCAGGTTCACTACAACTCGCCGTAATGCGGCTCTCCGTTTCAGAAAATCCCGGCTCAGGAAGCGCCTTCCCTGGCGGCATTGGCAAAGAACAGTTGCTGGCCGTCCAGCTTGTAAGACGCAATGGCGCTTTGGCCGTCTTTGGTGATGATCCAGTCGACAAAGCTTTTGGATTCGCCGGCTTTCACGTTCGGACACTTTTCAGGATTGACCTGCATGATGCCGTACTGGTTGAACATTGCCTTGTCGCCTTCAACCGCGACCTTGAAATCAGCCTTGTTCCTGAACGCGATCCAGGTTGCGCGATCCGTCATGGCATAGGCGTCCATGCCGACGCTTGCATTCAAGGTGGCGCCCATACCGGAGCCGGTTTCGCGATACCAGGTACCGCTTGCCGCCTTGACATCAACACCTGCGGCTTTCCACAGTCTGAGCTCTTTCTTGTGGGTGCCTGAATCGTCACCGCGCGAGGCAAACACTGCCTTTGCGTCGGCAATCATCTTCAATGAGCCGGCAGCATCATTGCGCCCTGAAATCCTGGCCGGATCGGCGGGCGGACCGACAATGACGAAATCATTGTACATCACGTCATGCCGCTTCACACCGTAGCCGTCTGATACGAATTTTTCCTCAGCCGGCCTGGCGTGCACGAACAACACATCGCCATCACAGTTGCGGGCATTCTTGATGGCCTGACCGGTGCCGACTGCAACGACATTGACCTTGATGCCGGAGGCTTTTTCGAACATCGGCAATATGTAGTCAAACAGGCCGGAATTCTGGGTGGACGTCGTGGACTGCACAATAATCGACTTGTCCCCGGCATGGCCCGGAACAGTCCCGGCCACACTGGTGCACAAGGTGGCGATTGCCAGAAAACTGATCTTGCTGAATTTCATCTCAGACATTTCCTCTCTCGAATTGGGGTCCGCTGACCCTAGATGACCAGTTTTCCGGCGAGGTAATCCCGTGCGGCCTTGCTGGCTGGTTGCTTGAAAAACGTATCCGCGCCCGAGTGCTCGACAACCGTGCCGCGATGAATGAAAACCACATCGTCGGCGAGCCTGCGGGCCTGACCGACATCGTGGGTCACCAGAATAACCTTGACCCCGCGCCCGCTGGCCCGGGCAATCACCGTTTCGATGGCCTGGGTGGAAGACGGATCCAGGCTGGCAGTGGGTTCATCCAGAAAAATCACCTCCGGATCACTTGCAAGTGCCCGGGCCAGAGCCAGGCGTTGCTGCTCGCCGCCGGACAGTGCGCGTGCGGGCTGGCCTGCCTTGTCCAGAAGGTTTGCCTGCTGCAACAGTTCACTGCGTCTCGCCTGGTTTGAACCGGCCTTGAGTGCAAGCACGAAATCGATATTGGCGGCAACCGAGCGGCGCAGTAATACGGGCTTTTGAAACACCATCGCCTGGCTGTGCCTGGTGGCTTTGCCGCAATCCCGGCCATTCCACTGAATGCTGCCTGCCTGCGGCTCAATCAGCCCGTGCAGCAGGCGGACAAGCAGGCTCTTGCCGGCACCGTTCGGGCCCATCACGACGGTGATGCCGTGACCAGTCAGAACAAGATCAAGTTCATTGATCAGTCTTGCGCCGCCGGCACTGAAACACAGGCCGGTTGCGGCAAGAGGCAACTGGGTTGGCGGTTTTGCAACAGGCTGATCAAGCATGGCTGCTGCTTTCTGCGCTGGTGCGCAGGCTCATCACCGCAGCATTGACACTCAATGCAATCGCAAGCAGCACAATGCCAAGTGCCAGCGCCAATGCCAGATCGCCCTTTGAGGTTTCCAGCGCTATGGCCGTGGTCATCACCCGGGTCAGATGGGCAATGTTGCCGCCGACAATAATCACCGCGCCGACCTCTGCGATCGCCCGGCCAAACCCGGCCAGCAACACTGTCAGCAAGGCGTATCTTGCATCCCTTATCAGCGCGATAATGCGGGTGTGCCAGGGCACCGACAGGGACGCAAACTGTTCGGCATATTCAAAATTCATGTCTTCAATGATCTGCCGGCTCAACGCAGCAATTATCGGTGTGATCAGAATGGTTTGCGCAATGATCATTGCTGTCGGGGTGTACAGGAACTGCAGAAATCCGAGCGGACCGGCGTTTGACAGCGCCATATAGACCAGCAGGCCAACCACCACAGGCGGCAGGCCCATCAGCGCATTGACGATGATCACAACCGCGCCGCGGCCGGGAAACCTGACGGTCGCCAGCAGAGCCCCGAACGGCATACCCAGCACGGCTGCAACCAGCACGGCGGCAAGACTGACGCGCAGCGACAGGCCGATGATCTCAACCAGATCAGCGTCCATGACCACTACAAGCCCAAATGCCAACCGGAACGCTTCTGCAAAATCCTGCATAATACTGTGTTTTACATATTTTTCTCGAAAACACGAGTCTATGCGAAAATTATGCATAAATCAACTTTGATTTTGCAGAGATAATTCGGCTCCTCACCTGCTGCGGGCAGTTTCAGTCGCCCCCGGATTGGCAGGTCATTCTGATCTGGAAGTGAGGCAGTATCCGTTGATATTGCAGCAGCAGGACCGGTCACAGACCGGGATTATTCATTGCTTAACCGTGATTTTTAGGGCCGCATTAAGCACGAAACCAACAATGCGCGCCGGACGGTTTTATTAAAATTCGAATTTACCTCTTAACAAAGGATTCAAGCCACTGTGTCGGCGAGTTTGATCATCATGGAAGCTCTTCCATGAAAGCCAGTGACAACAGGGGAGCGGCGCGGAATGTCTTCGCAAGCCAGTATGAAAATCCAGCCCCGGGTGGTGGAAACAATCTTCGTTGGCGCGGCCATGAAGCAGGTCTCGACCGCAATCATGGACCATGATGCGCCGGTGTGCGCACGCCACATGCGCTCCATCGATGATCTGCTCGTGTTCATCGAAGACAATGATGTCGAATGCGCCGTCGTCGACCAGTCTCTTCCGACCGAAAGCCGCGGGTTGAAACTGGTTCTGCTGGCAGGCGTCAACAAGGTGAAACACCTGATTGTCGTGGCCCCGCCAGCCAGCCGGGCCGAAATCAGCTCCATTCAAGGAGTACATCAGGTCCTGCACAGCCCGGCAACAGCGCAACAGGTCATTGATGCCGTCGCCGATCACGCCAACCGGGCCGCAGCGAGAAGAGCCAGCACCCCGGTCGCTGACAATCTGCCTGCTGTGCCTGCCACAAAGCCAGAAACAGGTTCCGGCGGTGTTGCCGCCACGGTCTCCAGCTGCCACAATGCAGTCGTGGCAATGCTCAACGAGACCCGCCGCAAATTCCCGCAACAGCGCTGGGCTGCATTCACCAAATGCTTTGCCCTGCGCCCGGTCGTTACTGCCATCGCCTCGACATTCCTGCTGCTTGGCACAATCAGCGCCCTGTCGCTGGCATCCGGCGGGTTTGCGCTGCCTGACGAACAGCCCGGCATGCATGCCATGACTGTGCAGTCCCACGACAATCCTGACGCGATCATGGTGCAGATAGATCAGGCACGGCTGCGATTGCGTCAAACCCTGCCGGTGCTGGCAGCAGCTGAACTGAGCAGGCGCAATGCTGAATTTCGGCTGCAAATCTCCAGGCGAACAATTGATCTCGAAATTCTGCAGCAACAGGAACTCAGGCGGGAATTTCTGGCTCACATCGCGCTGCTGAAATCAATCACCGCCGACCTCAGGTCTGAAGATGGCAACGGCAGGTCCGGGCAATCCGGCGGCTCTGCTGTTTCGGATAGACAACACCGTGCTGCAGTGCTGAAAAGCGAACTGGCACTTCAAGAACTTGAGGTCGGCAAGATCAACAAGTTCCTGACATATCTCAATTTGCTGAAATCCGGCATCAACCTGGCGGTCACATCCAGGCTCAAGCTGGCCGACCTCAGTTCGTCGACGACGCCCGAATAGGGCCACGGACAGCCTGCGTCCGCGTTCCAGCAGCAACACCGGTTCACCTGAACCATAGATCTGCAGGCCGGCTTTTACACGATCATGGAGTCAGGCGGCGAGCGCAATGGTTTGCAACCAGGGCAGCACTCAACCCGGCTGCTGACAGCGGCCGCCGGGGCGCACTTTGCGCGGTGAAACCGTCGCTGTTGTGCCGAAGCAGGTGATGACTATTTCGCCATTGGCCGTGCAGATGCTCGACTGGAACATCACCGGCTTGTCTGCCAGGACACGGACCTGCCTGATTGCAAAGGCCTGCACAATGGCGTCATGACGCGCCCGGCAGGCGTTTCGGTTATCGTGGAACCGGCGGGATGCAAAATCAGTGATACGGGCAGTGCCGGGGCGGGTTTCGTCCTGCACCAGCCAGTCGGAATACTCATCTCGAACAGCAGCAGGTTTGATCACTGACATGATTTCACCATCCGCTCTGCCGGGGCTTGCATTCGCAATGATGACGGCATCGGTTTCCGGCGCCACGTTCTTTCGTGTTGCCCTGCGACGCGACCGGCTTCGGACAGCCAGTCGGTCAGATTTTGTATGACTCCAGGTCCGGAATGACTTGCTGACAGTGGTTTCATATCGCGCAGCAAAAGCCGCCATGGGAGCTGCCACAGTTGCTGATGAACGAGCATCCATCGCCTGCCATGACAGGATCGGAAGCAGGGCAAGTGCCGACACCGCAAGAGCAGTGCGCGCGGCTTGCAGTTTTGCCGGATTAACAGCCATCACAGGATCAAACCTTCTCGCGCACAATGCGCTTGCCGCTCTGATTGAGCAGATCAAGATTGTTCCGAATGATCGGATTGTCCGGCTCACGCTCGTAAGCTGCCAGGAAATGCTGGCGGGCCTTCTTGAGATCGCCGCGCAATAACTGGGAATAACCCAGGTTGTTGAGCATCATGGTGTTGCGGCCCACCAGTTTGACGGCATGTGCATATGCCCGGTCTGCCAGGTCGAACCGGCGCAAACGATCATAGGAAGCAGCCAGACCAATCCAGGCTTCGGCGTCACGCGGCGACAGTTCCACGGCCTTGCGATAGCTTTTTTCCGCCAGACCAAAGCGTCCCTCGCGAAATTCGCCCTTCGCTGTTAGCAACAAATTATCAGAGGCGTGAAACGGTGCACGGCCGGCGTGGTGCCTGGTGCCTGTTTCACCGCGCAGATGGTCCGATGTTGCAGGCTGAAAGCCGGCCAGACGCGGTTCTGACTCCGAGATATTCGCCCCTGCATCAGATATGCCGGTAGATGTCACGCCCTGCGAACACCCGGCAACGCCGAGTGCCAATACACCGGCAATAAACAATTGAATGAACTTCATCATACGCCCTCCCGAACACAGACTCAGGCGGCACTATGACGAAGGTGCATGAAAGAATATTCAGCAGATTCGCTCAAATTTTCCATAAAATGGTAAGTCAATCCTCCATCAGAACACTGAATTTAAATATAATTGATTCCATTTGTAGAGATTAGTGAACCAACATTTTACTGTATTATCATCGAGCGTCTTAAAAGACCCCCGTATCGTGTATATTGCCCGGAATTCTAGAGGTTTCTGGGAGTTATTGGGATGGCACATAGTACGACGCGGCGGGAATGGCACGGCAAATACCATACGCGCAACGACAAGCAGGGCGGCGTCTTTTCCGCAATGCGGTTGTCGACCAAGAGCGGTCGTATTTTTGCACTGGGCTGTATTGCGCTGGTATCAGGTATCGTGGGAGCCACCATTACCGGCCAGGTGTTTGCCTACAGGTTCAGCAAAATCAACACTGCTGCAATCGTTCAACCAGGCCCGGCCAAACCGGAACTGGTGACATCTACAGTGCTGGTTGCATCACGTACCCTGCGCTTTGGAGATATAGTGGACAGTTCAACGGTCCGCGCCACCCAGTGGATTGCCGGCACCGAACCAGAAGGGTCGTTCAAAACCCTGGAGGAATTTTCAGTCGGTGTTAAGGCACGAGCCGCATTGGGACCAATTGAGGTCGATGAACCCATTCTTGCAGCCAAGGTAACCGGCCCGGGCGAACGTCCGACGCTGTCAGCACTGGTAGAAGACAATATGCGCGCCCTTACTATCCCGGTCGATGAGGTATTTGGCGTCGCCGGCTTTGTTCTGCCGGGCGACCGGGTTGACGTCATGTTGACGCGTTCGCTGAAAGCCGGTGATGTGTCGACCTCGCAGGCGGATGTGCTGGTACAGAACGTGAAGGTGCTGGCAATTGATCAAAAGGCTGACCAGCGTCTTGATGCACCGAGTATATCAAGCGCGGTTACTCTTGAGGTTGATTCAGAGATGGCTCAGAAACTGGCGCTTGGCGGATCCGTCGGCAGATTATCGCTGACGCTGCGCGCTGCCGGATCGCCGCATCGCGCCGTGGTGGGCCCAATATCTCTGGCTGATCTTGCCGGCAACGGGAAAAAACGACCAGTCATGACCATTATCCGTGGCGTGACGGGCAGGCAGACGACGTCATCTGGTCAGTCTGCAGCCAGCGATGCAGAAATGACAGAGCAGAATTCAGCGCAATTCCAGAGTGGGCCAACAGAATAGAATTCGAGTAGAGGGAGCGACCGGAATGATCCTGTCATGACAGACATCAAGGATCAGACGGTCGCAGAGGGAGATAGAAAATGAGAACATCGACAACCACACTGCCGGACATCGCCCGGCGTGATCTGATGGCCCGCCTCGTGGCGGTGTTGTTCAGCTGCATCTGCGTGTGGACACTGGCAAGCCACCAGGCCCAGGCTGCCACGCGGTTTATACCCGGCACCAACGCCATCATGCAGATGAAGGTGCCGGTTGGACAGTCGGAGACCGTAAAATCGGCTGCAGATATTTCCAACCTCGTGGTTGGCGACCCTGATATTGCCGATGCATCGCCGCTGGGAACCCGTTCATTCTACATACTGGGCCGCAAGACCGGCCGCACGAACCTTTCGCTCTATGATGCCGATAACAACCTTCTCGGTGTCGTCAGCGTTGAGGTTACCTTCGATACCAGAGGGCTGAAGGAGGCTCTTCGCACAGTTCTGCCGCGCGAAAACATCAAGGTGCGCAGCGTCAATGGCAGAATTCTGCTGCAGGGTGCAGTGCGCAGTTCAACCGCTGCGGCACGAGCAATACAGATTGCAAACGATTTTGCCGGCCCCAATGTGACCAATGCCATGACGGTGGGCGCAAGCCAGCAGGTTACGCTGGAAGTGCGCTTCATCGAAGCCAAGCGCAATGCCAGCCGTGATCTCGGTGTCAACTACTCGGTCAGTGCCGGCGGCATCAGCTTCCAGCCGTTTGGCAGCGCGCTGGCCTCGAACGCCGCAACTGCGCCGTTTGGCCGGCTGGTTGCAAATATGCTGACCGGAGGAGCATCTGCCGACATTATCATTCAGGCACTGGAAAAAAAAGGCGCTGCACGCCGCCTTGCAGAACCAAACCTGACAGCATTGTCCGGCGAGAGCGCCAGTTTCCTGGCCGGTGGCGAGTTTCCCGTACCGGTTGCGCAGGACAACGACAAGATCTCCATCGAGTTCAAGAAATTCGGCGTCAGCCTGGCGTTCACACCGACCGTGCTCGACAACGGGCTGATAAACCTGGCCATTGAACCGGAGGTCAGCGAGCTCGATTTCAGCCGCACGGTAACAACCAGCGCAATACAGATTCCAAGCCTTATCGTTCGGCGCACCAAGACGACCGTTGAACTGCGCGACGGACAGAGCATCTCGATTGCCGGGCTGCTGCAGACCTTCAATTCGCGCAATGCCGACCAGATCCCGTGGCTCGGCGATGTGCCGGTGCTGGGCAGCCTGTTCCGCTCAAGCGGGTTCCAGAAATCGGAAACCGATCTGCTGGTCATCATCACGCCACGGCTTGCCAAACCGGTTGATCCGACCAAACGGATTCCAACACCTCTGGACCTGACCGCGTCGAGCAACGATGAGGAACTGTTCCTGCACGGCAAGGTGGAAGTCAGCCGCAATTATCTTTCGTTCGTCGAAAACGGCGGCCACATCAAAGGCCCGTATGGCCACATAATTGACCTGCCAGGAGGCTCAAATGCAATTTTCACCAAGTAAATCGACCTCTTTGAGGCACCCAATTCCGGCAACTCTGCTCTGTCTGCTGTTTGCAGGGTGCAGCCAGAGCAATCTCAGTCATTCGGACAAGATATCACCAACATCAGGTGATGCCGTGCATGCAGCAGCCTTGCTGCAGACAGTCGATCCATGGCCCGATTATGTTCTCGATACCGACGTGCAAATGGATGGTGAGCTGGCCGTCAAACGCGCCAATGACTACAAAAAGGGCGAGACCAAGCCACTTTCAGGCGAACGCTCTACAGGCGGTTCAACAGCATCGGATGGTGGTTAGAGCAACTTTATGGCTTCAACTGAACCCATGTCGCTCTAGCCGTCCGGGCCTGATTGCAGCAAGATTGCGGACAGGCTTTGTGATTGCCTGCAGTCTCGCTTATACCAGATCTCAGTAACAGGCAGGGCCCCTGTCTGCCTGGTTCAAACACACGAGATGCAAATTGAAACCGCACCCGTTTTGGAAAGACATGCCGGTAAGCCAGATCGCGGAAGCTGATACCGGCGACTGGATTGCCGTTTTGCCGGTGGCAGCAACCGAGCAGCATGGGCCGCATCTGCCCGCTTCCACGGACACCGACATAGCCCGGGCAATGGTCGCTGCGGCAGTGTCCGCGCTGCCGTGGGACGCCAGGGTTTCGTTTCTGCCCATCGAACAAGTTGGAGCATCTGCCGAGCATGGTGATACGCCTGGCACGATATCGCGCGATCCATGTGAACTTGCCCGGGCGTGGTTTGAAATTGCCGCTGATCTGAACATCAAAGGCATACGAAAACTGATCCTGATCAGCTCCCACGGCGGCAACACACCGGTATGCGACATGGTCATTCAGCGCGCGCGCATCGAACTCGGCATGCTGGCTGTTGCCACGTCATGGTCACGCTTTGGATATCCAGACAACCTGTTCAGTGATGATGAAATTGCACTGGGTATTCATGGTGGCGAGATCGAAACGTCCATCATGCTGGCGGCACGGCCTGAATGCGTGGACATGGCGAAGGCCGAAAATTTTGCATCCCTGCAGCGAGACATGATGCGCGATATGAAATACCTGCGCGCCTATGGCCCGCACCGCTTCGGATGGATGATGCATGACCTCAATGCCAAGGGCGTAACCGGCAATGCCGGCGCGGCTACGGCGAACAAGGGCGCAGCTGTCATTGCGCACCAGTCACAGCGCTTCATTGAACTGCTGGAAGACGTCAGGTCATTTGATGCGGACAAGCTCAAACGCTGAGATACTGATCCCTGACATCGGGATTTTTTTCGAGATCTTCGAAAGTTGAATCAAACACCGCGCTGCCGCTCTCGATGATAATGGCGCGATCTGCAACGATGCGTGCAAAGTACAGATTTTGCTCGGACAACAACACCGTCAATCCCTTGGCCTTGATTTCCAGCAGCGTCTGCGCCATCTGCTCGACAATCACCGGCGCGATACCCTCGGATGGCTCGTCAAGCAGCAACAGTTTCGGATTGCCCATAAGGGTGCGGGCAATGGTGAGCATTTGCTGCTCGCCGCCCGACATCTGCTTGCCGCGATTGTTGCGCCGTTCGGCAAGGTTGGGGAACAATTCAAACAGGTGCTCGACCGTCCAGGCCGGCAGGCCTTCACGCACCGGCTGGCGGCCAACTTCGAGATTTTCCAAAACCGTCAGGTCGCCGAATATGCGGCGATCTTCCGGCACATAACCAATACCGGCTTGTGCCACCTTGTGGGTGGCCCACCTGGTTATGTCTGAGCCTTCAAACGAAATCGAGCCGGTGCGTGGGCGCGCCAGTTGCATGATTGAGCGCATGGTGGTGGTTTTGCCGGCGCCATTGCGGCCAAGTAAAGCAACAACTTCACCTGCTGCCACCTTGAACGACAAATCGTGCAGGATATGCGCCTTGCCATAAAAGGTATTGATTCTATCGACTTCAAGCATTGTCTCAGCCATGGGCCTGGCCCTCGAACAAGGTACCGCCACCAAGATAGACCTCCTGCACGCGCGCATTGTTTCGAACATCATCAACGCTGCCGGAGGCTATCAGCTCGCCCCGGTTAAGCACCATGATGCGATGCGCATGTGCAAACACCACATCCATGTCGTGCTCGGTGAACAGAACCGATATGCCGCGTTCTGCAACAATGTCGGCGGTCAGCTGCATCAAACGCACCCGCTCCTTCGGTGCCATGCCGGCGGTGGGCTCATCCATCAGCAGCAGTTCAGGCGCATGCGCCAGTGCAATTGCCAGTTCCAGCCGTTTCAGGTCGCCATAGGCCAGGATGGCGGCAGCCCGCTCGGCCTGTTCGCGCATACCTACAAGCTGCAGAAGGTCCAACGCCTCATCCACATGAAGACCGGATGCGGGACGCCAGACATCCCAGGTCCGCCGATGATGCGAAATCAGTGCCATCTGCACGTTCTCACGCACGGTCATGGAGGCATACGTTGCGGTGATCTGAAAGGTCCGCCCAACCCCCATTCGCCAGACCCGGCGGGGACTGAAGCCCAGGATGCTCTTTCCTTTCAGCATGACCTGGCCCGCATCCGCCTTCAGTTGACCATTGAGCATGTTGAAACACGTGGTCTTGCCGGCACCATTTGGTCCGATCAGTGCGAGCAGTTCGCCCTTTCTCAGATCGAAAGAAACACCTGATACCGCCTTCAAACCGCCAAACGACTTCGACAGATTACGAACGCTCAGGACCGGCTGGCTCATGATGCCTGCTCCTCGTTCCGCTCAAAGCCTGCCTTCATGGCAAGCTTCCTGATGAACCCGGCAATGCCTTCAGGCGCGATAACCACAATCGCGATGATGATGGCGCCCAGTATGGCGCGCCAATAATCGAGCCTTGATATCTCGTCCTCCAGAAGCCTGAAGACGCCGGCACCGACGACAGGGCCCGACAGTGTCTGCACACCGCCCAGCAACACCATGACCAGCGCGTCCACCGAGCGTGGAATAGCTGCTTCATCAGGAAAGATGGAGCCTTTCGAGAACACGTAGACGCCGCCTGCGATACCGGCAAACATACCGGCAACCACGAAGGCCGCCCATTGATGCTGGCGCAGGTTGATGCCAATGGATTCAGTGCGGTTGGGATTGTCACGCCCGCCTCTGAGCGTATAGCCGAACGGGGAGAAAATCATCCGGCGCATGGCCAGAATACCGCCGCCGCACAGGACCAGAGCCAGGTAGAAATAGGCGGTTTTTGACCTGGCCCAATCGGATGGCCAGATGCCCAGCAGCCCGTCATCTCCACCGGTCAGGTCCTGCCACTGGAATGCCATTGACCAGACAATCTGGGCGGCAGCAAGCGTCAGCATGGCCATGTAAACACCGGACAGGCGCACGCAGAACCAACCGAACAGGATGGCCCCTGTGGCAGCCATGAGCGGTGCAGCCACAAGCGCCAGTTCCATGGACCCGCCAGCATACTTTATGACGAAAGCAGCGCCATAGGCACCGAGGCCAAAATACGCCGCATGGCCAAACGACACCATGCCGCCATTGCCCATGATGAAGTGCAGGCTAGCGGCAAACAATGCGAAGATCAGCACGTCCGTGGCCAGCACGATTGCAAAATCACCGGCTACGAAAGGCATGACAACAAGACCGGCCAACAATAGTCCGGCTACCGCTTTGGCAAGGCTGCTCGCAGGCCGGATGGGCAACTCGACCTGGCCTGCGGTATGAGCCAGGGTTTCAGGCTTTCCGAGCAGGCCATAGGGCCGCAAAACCAGCACAACAGCCATCACCACAAACGCCAGCACAATTGTCGCCTGCGGCAGCACCAGAACCCCAAAGGCGTTCAGTTCACCGATCAGCAGGGCGGCGATGAAAGCGCCTGGAATCGACCCCATGCCGCCAATGACAACAACCACGAAAGCCTCCGCGATAATTGATAGATCCATCAGCAGGTTTATCGACACCTTGGGAACCTGCAACGCCCCGCCGAGACCGGCCAGAAACGATCCCAGAAAAAACACCGAGGTAAACAGCCAGGATTGATTGACACCGAGACTTGCCACCATTTCACGATCAAGCGTGGCTGCCCGCACCAGCACCCCCCAGCGCGTGCGGTTGAGCAGCAGCCACAATCCGCCCAGCACGATCGGACCAAGAGCGATAAGCAGCAGGTCGTATTCCGGTATCGGTTCACCAAAGATGCGCACCACGCTGTCCAGCCCGGGCGCGCGTGGTCCGAACTGATCGTCGCCGCCAAAGATGAACAGGATGGCATCCTGCATCAGCAGAACCACGCCAAACGTCGCGACCAGCTGGTACAGTTCGGGTGCATTGTAAATGCGCTTGAGAATCAGGATTTCGACGACCGTGCCGACCAGCGCAACGATCAGTGCTGCAGCCAGTACCGACCCCCAAAAACCCAGAATGCTGCCGGGCACAAACTGCACCAGCCAGTAGGCCACGTAGGCACCGAGCATGTAAAAAGAGCCGTGTGCAAAATTCACGACCCGCGATACGCCGAAAATCAGCGACAGCCCGCAAGCCACGAGAAACAGCGAGGAGGCGCTCGACAGGCCGGTCAGGAACTGGGCGAAATAGAAGCTCATTCAGCCCCCTTGATATGCTATGAAACAGCGGGCCCGGAGACTTCCGGACCCGCCTTGAGTATCGAGACTATTCAGCCGGTCGCATGGACTTGACGTCCTCGTCTGACGGTTGATAGTCCGCGCCGTCGGCATAGAACCAGTCAACCATCACACCAGCACCGTCCTTGACATCGGTCTTGCCGACCCAGGTTCCCATGGTGGACTGATGATCCTGGGCCCGGAACACGAACTTGCCGGATGGAGACATCACTTCGAGATTCTCCATCGTGTTGACCAGGGTTTCCGCGTCATAGGCGTCGGCCTTGTTCAACAGGGCAACCAGCGAGGCAACCACATTGTATCCGACTATCGAACCGAGCTTGGGTGCTTCGCCCCATTTTTTCATGTAGGCATCAAAGAACGCCTTGTGCTCCGGTGTTTCAACGGCACCTTGCGGATAACCGGTGACAATCCAGCCCTTGGGCGCTTCACCCTTCAGCGGTTCCAGGTATTCCGGTTCTCCGGACAACAACGACACCACCGTGCGGTTTTCAAACGTGCCGCGCAGATTGCCTTCGCGTACAAACTGCGCAAGGTCACCACCGAAGGTTACGTTGAAGATGCCGTCTGGCTTGGCAGCTTCCACAGCCCGTACAACCGGACCGGCATCGATCTTGAACACCGTCGGCCACTGTTCTTCAATAAACTGCGCATCCGGCACAAGTTTGGTCAGCTCCGTCTTGAACGCCTCCACGGCTTCCTTGCCGTAGGCATAGTTCGGCGCGACCGTTGCCCACTTCTTGGCACCTGTCTTGGCAGCTTCCTTGGCCAGCATCGCAGCCTGCATTGTGGTCGATGGACGCAGTCTGAAAGTGTAGCGATTGCCCGACTTCCACACGATGGCGTCAGCCAATGGCTCGGCGGCCAGGAAGAACACCTTGTTCTGTTTGGCGAAGTCGGTTACCGCCAGGCCGATATGAGACAGGAAAGTTCCTGCCAGCAGGGTAACCTTTTCTTTCGAAACCATCTCTTCGGCGATGGTCACCGCGTTGCCGGGTTTGCCACCGTCATCACGATCAACAAACTCAAGCGGACGGCCCTTGATGCCACCTGCCGCGTTGACTTCTTCAAGCGCCAACTGCCACCCCTTCTTGTAGGGGTCGAGAAATGCCGGCAGACGTGAATACGAGTTGATCTCACCGACGCGGATCGGTTCAGCTGCCTGCGCCGCAATCGCGGTCAGGACAACACCAGCGGCCAGCACGCAACCGGCCATGTATCTCAGGATTTTCATACTCTCTCCCTTTCCGTTTCAATCAAAATGATACGGCTGTCACACCGTATCATCCAGTTTCAGTTTGAGCCCACCCCTCATCATACCGAAGGAACCGACTATTGACCCGTCTGTTCTGCATGCAGCATCTTGTCGATACGGCTGCGATACACATTGGGACCTTTGTCAAACGCCAGCCGCACCGGACGATGGTCTTGCGGCTTCAACTCCTCAAGCTGAATGGCTTCAAGAATTTCCTTGTCCTCATTGAATGCCACCCGGAACATCGCGTCCATAGATTCAGACACTTTTTCGTCGTCAATCGCAACATTTCTCAAATGCATCCAGCGATCAATCGTATTGGTCGCGTCAACCGGGGTGAGGAAATGCAGTGCAAACACCCTGACGCCCTGGTGGCGTTGATCCTCCGGCAGGTCCAGCGCTGCATCGGCACTGCCGAAATCGATGACCGCAATCGACGGCAGATGCAGGTAATAGTAATGCCAGCGATCCACATTGCCGGTGAAGCCCCCGAATTTCTGAAAGAAGCCGACCGGCGGTGCGTTGCGAATCCAGCGCCATGCAACAATGACATCGCCTTGCACATCGGCATGCACCGGCACGTCCTCACTGGCAGCGTTGCCCAGCGTGGTCGGATGAACAAAGCTCACATGAGCCGGGTCAACCAGATTCTCGGCCACATTCAGATAGTGAGATTTGAGATGCAGGGCGTCGCCCTGATGAGCATGCCATTGCGGATCAGCGAACTCCGGCAAGCTGAAAATGTCGTCCGGGTTGGCCAGGTCTGCCTCGCCCATCCAAATCCAGACAATGTCATTGTTCTGATGCACCGGATAGGCGTGAACGGATGTCTTCGGGATATTGTCCTGACCTGGCGCACGGATACAGGCACCCGCCTTGTCAAAGGTCAGGCCGTGATACCCGCACTGGATCGCATCACCTGCCATCAGGTGTCCCTTTGACAACGGCAACTGACGGTGCGGACAACGGTCACGCAGGCCACGCACCTGACCATCCTCACCGCGATACATGACTATGTCGTCGCCAAGAATGGTGAAGCGTCGAAGCGTGCGGTCAAAGTCACGCGCCCAGCCGGCAACATACCAGGCATTGCGAACGAACTTCATGTCTACATCCTCCTTCAATTGTCAGCCGTCACGATTAGAGCAATATGCATCCATATGGATGCATATTGCTCTAACACTTTGGAATCGAGCATCTTTATCCGAACAGATGATTCCATCTGATCGGATAATGCTCTACCGCAATCCATCTTCACCCTTTGCTTCATCGCTGGTCAGTCCGCCGACCCTCGGCAGCGGTCGACCGGAGTCGGTAACCGCCACGGCCACCAGAATTTCGTTGGCGCGCGGTGCGTCGGAAATGCGCACTTCCATGCCGTCAAAGTGCGAGCGCACGTAAGCAGCGTCCTTGTGGCCAAGCGGCACATCGAGAACCGTGCCCATACCACCACGCTTTTTGGACGACGGCACCAGTGCTGCGCCTTTTTCCACCGCCTTGCGCAACGGTGCACCGAGCTTCGGGTGCAGAATTGCTGCGGCATGTTCCAGTTCGCCGTTCTCCCCGACAAGTGCCGCCTTGCCGTAGCTTTCGACTGCTGCCGGGGCGATGCCAAGGGCTTTGACAGCCCTCTCGCCCAGCAGTCCGCCAAGTTCTTCACCGACCTGCATCAGGTCCGAAAGGTCTTCAACAAACTTGCCTGCAAATGGATTTTCGATGACCGCCACGGCGCAGGCGCGTCGTGTCGGCGGGTCAATCGGCCTACCCTGCTCAATGTGAATTTCATCAACAAACACGGCAATTTTTCTGATCCTGGCGATGCTCATCTCAACCCGTCCTCTCCCTTGATATCACTGGCCGGCAATCCGCCTGCCCGATTGTGCACCCGTGCACCCGTCGTCATGACCAGAATAACCGCCATTTCATCGGCGCGCGGCGCATCTTCGACACCCACTTCGATGGCATCGAAGTGCGAGCGTACATAAGATGCCGCGACATGTGTGACGGGTACATCAAGCCGTGCACCCGGCCCGCCGACCTTTTTGGTGGACGGCACAATGGCCGTGGAATTCGGCACATGCTCCCGCATGGAGTAGCCCCCCGGCGCATGCCACAGCGCACCGTGTTCCACTTCGCCCGCCTCACCGACAATCGCGCCCTTGCCGTAGCCTTCGACAGCAGATGGCTCGACGCCCATGGCAGCAATCAGGTCACCGGCCATCTGCATGCCCAATGGCTTCAGATCCTGCATGAACGGTTGAATGTCTTCGACATAGCGGCCCGCATACGGATTCTCGATCACTTTGACAATGAAGCCGCGCCGATAGGGCGTCGCGACCGGTGGGCCACCTTCATGGAAGATATCCTCGACCCCGGTTACAGTCTTTCTCACTTTCACTTCAGGCATGCTGTCTGATCCCCGTCATTGCAGAATCTGCATCAAGTGCGCGCACTTCATCATTGAGACCCAAGGTTGCGGCCACGATAGCCCCGCGCCGTTGCAGTTGCCCGGCAAACTCCAGTCCTCGCGCCAGCGCTGCACTGACTTCCCCGGGTGTCAAGCGGGCCACTTCAACCGTGACCCGGCGCTGGCCCAGGTCGCTGTCGGGATAAAGGGCTGCAGCCGGAGCGCGGCGCACCTTGAGGGAGTCAGGCAGATCAACTGCGTTGGCAATAAGCGTCGCCGCAACATCGGCCTGTGCCGCCGAAGCCGCCAGCACGGTCACGCTGTCGGCAATACCGAAGGAAAAGCTGCGGCCACGCCAGCCGGAGGTTGCAATACCACGCACCGGATCTGCTGCGTGAACCAGAACCGGTCCGTTCGCCGAAGCAATCGAGAAGCTTTCGCCATCCGCCAGATGCACCGCAATATCGCCGCCGTTGTTGACGTATGCGCGTGACAGGGAGGCATCAGCGCATATGGCGCACAGCATCTCGTCGGCAACACTGCCGGCAACGGCTGCCATTGGCGTGATTTTTGATTTCCAGAACGGACCCACTGCCGCCACCATGCGTTGTGCAACGGGGCCGGATACGTCGAGGCCCGCTTCCGGCATCAGCGTGCGAAGGATTTGCAATTCGTCTGCTAAAACATCCAGCACCGTTGTAAAGCGCGCGCGTGCTGCAGCGTATGCACGGCTAACCTGATCCGGTTTGCCACTGGCTTCAATAATCAGGTCAATAGGCCCGTGCTGCAGGTGCAGGCGCTTTCCGTCCGGCAACATGGCGGCCTGAATGCTCATGACTT
>JBDNEZ010000384.1:0-4577 GCA_041690095.1 Anderseniella sp. | reverse complement strand
TGCAACGTGATCATCTGCGCGCCCTGTATGAGCGTTCCGACCTGCGCGGCCTGGTGCAGGCAGGATCGCATTTCAGCGCCATTGCATTCAGCGGCTACCTGCTGTGGCAGACCTGGGGCGGCTGGATGGCGGTGCCGGTGTTCATGATCCACGGCGTCCTGCTGAATTTCCTGTATGCCGGACAGCACGAGCTCAGCCACGGCACGGTGTTCAAGACCAAGTGGCTAAACGAGTGGCTGGGCCGGGTGATCGGTTTCGCAATGATCTATCCGCGTGATTTCGACAAGATCCAGCATTTCGCCCATCATCAATACACCCAGAACTGGGACAAGGACGGCGAACTGGTGCGCGAGCCCTACACGCTGGCGTCATATTTGCTCTGGTTCTTCGGCCCGACCTACTGGTACTCGCGCATCCGCCGCATCATCCGCTTTTCACTGGGCAACGTCACCGAGCCATACATTTTCACGACTCAACAGGCCCTTGTCATCAAGGAAGCCCGCGTGTCGCTGCTCGGTTACGCACTGATTGCAGCGGCCTCGGTCTACCTGCAGTCATGGGCTGCCGTCATATTGTGGCTTGCCCCGATGATGAGCATGAAGTTTGTGCATCAGTTGCAGAACACCATCGAGCATCTCGGCCTGAGCCATGAGGACAACACACTGGTCAACACCCGTTCGACCGACACCAACCCGCTGATGAAGTGGCTGTGCTGGCAGATGCAGTACCACACCGCGCATCACACATTTCCGTCGGTGCCGTTCTGGAAACTGAAAGAACTCAACAACGAAATCGAGAACAAACTCGGCCACGAGGTCAACCGCATGGGCTATATCGAGTTCCAGCTTGAACTCATCCGCAAGCTGTCCGGCGGCAGATCGGAAGCAGACTACCCCATGAACGAGGTCTGGATTACCCGGCGCAATGGCAGCCTTGATCGGGTGGTCTATGACTAGACCCGACCTGCAGGTCTACCAGTCCTTGTGGGCCATGCAGCCGCATTCGCCCGAGGGTGTAAAGCTACCGCTGCCGGAGGTCTGCGACATGGTTGCTGCGGAAGGCTTTTCCGGTATGGCGATCGACCTTGGCGCGGCCGATGTGCAAACCGCTTACGATGTGCGCCCGCACCTTGAGCGCAACAATCTGACCCCGCTGATCGTCGCATTTCCGAAATCGGTCGCATCGCTGCGCGACACGCTGAAAATGTCAAAGGATTTCGGCTCGCCGTTTGTCGACATTATCGGCCAGGTGTTTCCACTGTCGGTCGAAGGCGGCATTCCGATCATCCGCAAATGGATCGAGATGGCCGACGAGATCGGCATCCCGGTGCAGTTCGAAACCCACCGCAACTGCATCACCAATGACCTGTTCTACACGCTGCAACTGCTCGATGCAGTGCCGGAAATGCGGCTGTGCTGTGATCTGTCGCATTATATCGTCGACCGCGAATTCTGGTATCCGATTTCAGATGACAACCAGGCCCTCATCCAGCGCTGCATCGAACGCTCCGACAGCTTCCAGGGCCGCGTCGCCTCACGCCAGCAGATTCAGTTGCAGATCAATTTCCCGCAGCACCTGAAATGGGTGCAGGTTTTTGAAGACTTCTGGCGCCGGGGTTTTGACGCATGGCTCAGGCGCAATCCGCTAGGCTCACCCATATTCCTGTGCGAACTGGGCCCGCCCGAATACGCCATGACCGGCGCCGACGGCAAGGAACTGTCGAACCGCTGGGACGAAGCCAGGCAGATTCGCGACACGGCAAAACGCATCTGGGCCGAGGCCTGTGCGGCCGAAGCCGGACATCCGACAGGCATTTCTGTTTGAGTCGGAAATGATCTAGGCTTTTCCCCGGGTGGCAGAAAACAAAAACCTGGAGGAAACCGGCATGTCTGAAACGCAGCAAACAAAGGCCGTCAAGGCCTGGCTCGAGACACTTGAAAACGCCCTGAAGGCAAAAGATACCGATGCGGCGGTCGAGATGTTCGGCGAGGACAGCTACTGGCGGGATCTGGTGTCGCTGACATGGAACATCAAGACCGCCGACGGCCGCGACGACATTGCCGCCATGCTCAAGGCAACGCTCGGCACCGCAAAACCGTCAAACTTCGAGGTTGAAGGCGAAGCCAACGAGGCAGACGGCGTCATTGATGCCTGGTTCACCTTTGAAACCGCAACCGGTCGTGGCAAGGGCCTGGTGCGGCTGATCGACGGCAAGGCATGGACCATGCTGACATCGCTGCAGGAGCTCAAGGGCCATGAGGAAGCTACAGGCACCAACCGGCCAAAAGGTGTTGAGCACGGCGCCGGAACGGGCCGCCTCACCTACGCCGAACAGCGCGAAAAGGAAACCGCCGAGCTTGGCTACAAGACGCAACCCTATTGCGTCATCATCGGCGGTGGACAGGGCGGCATTGCCCTTGGCGCAAGGTTGCGGCGGCTTGGCGTGCCGGCCATCATCATCGAAAAAAATCAACGCGCCGGTGACAGCTGGCGCAAACGCTACAAGTCTTTGTGCCTGCATGACCCGGTCTGGTACGACCATCTGCCCTACATTCCATTTCCCGATCACTGGCCGGTTTTTTCGCCCAAGGACAAGATTGGCGACTGGCTGGAAAGCTACACCAGGCTGATGGAATTGAACTACTGGTCAAGCACGATCGCCAAATCAGCGTCTTACGACGAGGCAGCAGGAGTGTGGACCGTTGTTGTCGACCGTGAGGGTGAAGAGGTCACGCTGAAGCCGAAACAGCTTGTTCTGGCAACCGGCATGTCAGCTGTACCGAACATGCCGAAACTGCCCGGACAGGAAATTTTCAAAGGCGAACAGCAGCACTCCAGCCAGCATCCGGGACCTGATGCCTACACCGACAAGAAGGTTGTCGTCGTCGGTTCCAACAACTCCGCACACGATATTTGCGCCGCCTTGTGGGAAACGGGCTCCGACGTCACCATGGTGCAAAGATCATCCACGCACATCGTCAAGTCCGAAACCCTGATGGACGTGGCCCTGGGGGCACTTTATTCGGAACAGGCGATAAAGAACGGCATTACCCATGATGTCGCGGATCTGATTTTCGCATCGCTGCCCTACAAGGTTCTGCCCGCAGTCATGCAGCCGCAGGTCGTGGAAACCAAAAAACGCGACAAGGCGTTCTACGACCGGCTCGAGAAGGCAGGCTTCGATCTTGACTTCGGTGCCGACGACACCGGCCTGTTCATGAAATACCTGCGCCGCGGGTCCGGCTACTATATTGATGTCGGCGCATCCGAACTGGTGGCTGACGGCAAGATCAAGCTCGCCAAGGGTCAGGTTGACCACCTCACGGAAACCTCGGTGGTACTGGATAGCGGCCAGGAATTGCCGGCCGACCTGGTGGTCTATGCGACAGGCTACGGGTCGATGAACGGCTGGGCTGAACGCCTGATCTCGAAGCAAGTGGCAGACAAGGTCGGCAAGTGCTGGGGCCTTGGTTCGGACACGCCGAAGGATCCCGGCCCATGGGAAGGCGAACTGCGCAATATGTGGAAACCGACACAGCAGCAGGCCTTGTGGTTCCAAGGCGGAAACCTGCATCAGTCGCGCCACTATTCGCAATTCCTGTCACTGCAGCTCAAGGCCCGCCATGCCGGGCTCGACACCCCGGTCTACGGCATGCAGGAAGTACACCATCTGAGCTGACACGCATTGCCTGCACAACCGGCCTGCCGAAGGGAACCCCAATACGACGACCCAAAAAATTCCGATCATTGATATTTCCAGTACTTTCGGCGGTCCCTCGCCTGCCCGCGACCAGGCGGACCGCGAAATCATGGCTGCAGCGACAGATACCGGCTTCATGACCGTCACCGGTTTGCCTGAGGACATGTTGTCGCCGGAAATTCGCAAACGCATGCTGTCCATTTTCGACCTGCCCCAGGACTGCAAGCAGCGACTTTATCGGCAGAACTTTGATCCCTCCCGGCCAAATGTCTATCGCGGCTGGTTTCCGCTGCAGCCGGGTCTGCCCACCTACAAGGAAGGCATTGATCTTGGCCCCGACATCGCCCACGGCGCGAGCCGGGTTGAGCCGGGCGACCCGCTTACCGAAGCAACGTCACTGCCGACACAACACGAACTGGCCGGCTGGCACGACGCAGTCATTGAGTATTATCGCAACATGGAAGCAACCGGTCTTGCGCTGATGCAATCTGTGGCGCGCGGACTGCAGCTTGATGAAACCATCTTCGACGATGCATTTGCCTGCGGCATTTCCACCTTGCGTCTGCTGCATTATCCGGTTCGTCCGCCCGAGAGCTTTGTCGGTGCATCCGAACCGACCCATGTCATGCATAACGGGCAGGAATACTACATGCTGGCACGCGGTCACGTGGACTCCGGTTTTGTCACGCTTTTGGCTCAAGATGGCGTGGAAGGCCTGCAGGCGCAGATCAGCGATGGTAGCTGGTTGACCGTACCGCCGATTGAGGGAACACTTGCAGTGAATTTCGGCAAACTTCTGGCGCGCTGGACCGGCGGCCGCATTCGCGCCACCTTGCACCGGGTCATCGGCAACAATCGGCAACGCTACTCGGTGCCG
>JBDNEZ010000383.1:0-3790 GCA_041690095.1 Anderseniella sp. | reverse complement strand
GATTTTTTCCGCCGGCAAGGCGCGTGTCGCGCCGTGGTACATGTACCACAAGCGGCGCGCAACGTAGCTGGCGGGAAAAAGCGCCCGGCCCTTCGGGTGGGTCATAGCGGCCCATCGCGTGCGTTGCAGTGCTTGCCCGAGTGAACCGCTATGATCCCATGAAATGAGTTGCTGTTACTGAGATCTGGTATAATACGCGCCATGACGCGGATTCAGGTGTCGTCAGACAACAGCCGATCTGTTTGTTCACTGGTAACCCTCGGCGCAAACTGGATTGCAATGACACTGATCACCACAACAATTAGCAGAAATATCAGAACGGCATCTGACGTTTGGAAGTCATGAAGCATCGCAGGTGAACTCCACAGCACGAGATTGGGTATGTGAGATATGTCGCGACACCGCAGATGTTCAAGAGCAACGGCGACAGGAATCTATTTTTCAAGATGACTTGAAATACCCTGCCGCGGTCATGATTTTATAACCCCCGGAAGATACGCAAGCGTTACACGTCCCTGGTCAATTGGGCAGACACCTCTCGTGCAACATCGCCAGCCGGAGAATTCGGGTAAAGGCTGGTGTCTGCAAAAAGCGGTATTCGCACTTCCACTTCGCCTGCAGTTCCTATTTCAGAAGTTGACCCGAGCTGTTTGAACACATCCAGCATTCGGTGATTGTCGCCCAGCACAAATGCGCAGAATTCAGTGATGTCATTCTCAATCGCCCTGCACGCCAGAAAGGCCAGCAACAGCGTTCCAAGCCCTCTGCCCTGATGGCTGTCAGTTACCGTGACGGCGACTTCAGCAGCGTTTGGCTCATGCGGCATTCGAATATAGCGGGCCACACCCAGAGGCACTCCGGCGTCCGAACCGGTGCCAATGGCACCAATGGCCTCGTGATCCGTGTGGTCGATTTCGGTGAGTTCCCTGAGCATCTTGTCTGACAGCTTTGTGACCGAATGAAAGAAGCGGAAATAGCGACTTTGTTTCGACAACTGCGTCAATCCGATCTCGATAAGATGCTTGTCATCAGTCGTGACCGGGCGGATCAGCACCCTGGAATTGTCCAGTAGACCAACTTCCAGCGGGTAGGTCTTACCAGTATTATTGGTGGCTTCACTGTTCATAAGGCCAGTTGCAACTCAACTTCAGCCAGACCAGTCAGGCTGCGCACTGAACGTGCGATGACAAGCTCCTCATTTGTGGGCAGTACAAGCACAGTGACACCGGAACCCGAGGTACTTATGCGGATGTCGTTTGCCTGGTTTGCCGATTGATCAACATCGACACCAAGCCAGCCGAGGCGTCTGCAGATTCGATCGCGCACAGTGGCTGAGTTCTCGCCTATTCCAGCCGTAAACACGATGGCGTCCAGACCCTCCAGTGACGCTGCAAGCGAGCCGAGTTCGCAGGCCGCGCGATAGCAGAACAGATCAATTGCTTCTTTCGCCCTGGGATCTGCACTTGCTTCAAGTACTTTCATGTTGTTGCTGATACCGGACACGCCGAACAGACCGGATTCCTGATACAGCAGATGTCTGACCTGATCAGCACTCATGCCTTGCTGTTGTATCAAATGCAGAACGACCCCGGCATCAAGGGTTCCGCATCGGCGCCCCATGATCAGCCCGTGAAGTGCGGAGAACCCCGTGCTACTGGCGACACTGTGTCGGTGCTTCATGGCGCACATGCTGGCACCGTTGCCGAGGTGAGCCACGACAACCCGGGCATCTGCACCAGACCCCAGGTGTTCAGGCAGCACGCTTGCAATGTATTCATATGAAAGCCCGTGAAATCCATATTTGAGAATGCCCTGATCGGTCAGTTCATGTGGCAATCCAAACAATTGCGCGAGCCTTGGCTGGGTTCGGTGAAAACTGGTGTCAAAGCACGCGATCTGCGGCAGGCCGGGATCCCAGGCAGACACTGCATTGATGGCCGCCAGATTGTGCGGCTGATGCGACGGGGCCAGCGAAACAAGCTGCTGCATCTTGCCCAATACGTCCGCGTCAATAATGGCCGGTCCGGTAAAATCCCGGCCGCCATGAACGACACGGTGACCGGCAGCAACGAGATTGATCCCGGTTTGGTGATGCTGAAGCCACTCAAGCAACCGCGTCGTCAACTGTTCATGATCGGCAGTTACCTGTATCTCCTGCAAGTCATCTTCCGGCAGGTAGTTGCCCCTGGCATCACGCACCGTGAAATCAGGCGCACGACCTATGCCGTCGATCTTGCCTGTCAGCAGGGGCGCACCCTCAACCACTGCCGGATGCAGAGCAAATTTGATGCTGGAGGAACCGGCATTGAAAACAAGGATGGCGTCGGTCATTTTGGTTTCACGTTGTGGTGGATGAAAAGTTGCGCCAGGGCACACGATGCCAGGCGCGACAGCGTGCCATCTGCTCTGCTGGTCAAGATGATAGGCACGCGCGCGCCAAGCACTATTCCTGCTGATTCTGCACCAGCCAGATAGACCAGCTGCTTGGCAATCATGTTGCCTGCTTCCAGATCGGGCGCAATCAGGATATCTGCGTCTCCGGCAACGTCTGATACGATTTCTTTTGTCGCGGCTGCCGATTTCGAAATCGCATTGTCGAAGGCCAGCGGGCCATCGACCATCCCGCCGCTGATCTGCCCCCGATCCGCCATTTTGCACAGCGCTGCGGCATCAACAGTAGAAGCAATCTTCGGATTGACGGTTTCAACCGCCGACAGGATGGCAACCCTGGGACTGGCTATGCCCAGCGCATGCGCCAGATCAATGGCATTCTGGACAATGTCCCGCTTGGCCTCCAGGTCAGGATAGATGTTGATCGCCGCATCACTGATGAACAATGGTTTCGGGTAGTGGGGAACATCCAGCACGAAGATATGGCTCATACGCCGTTCTGTCCTCAGGCCGCGTTCGCCATCAACCACTGCATCCATCAGTTCATCGGTATGTATCTTGCCTTTCATGATGGCTTGTGCAGAGCCGTTGCGCACCAGTTCGACAGCCCGATCGGCAGCAGCATGGCTATGTGGAACGTCGATTATTTCCACATCATCCAGCGAGCGTTTCGCCTGCTCGGCAACCATGCTGATTTTTGCCCTGGGACCGATGAGTACAGGAATTATCAAACCCTGACTTGCAGCCTCCAGCGCACCAGTCAGCGACACCTCATCACACGGATGCACCACTGCCGTGCGAACAGGGTCAAGATCATGGGTCGCGCCAATGAGTTCATGATACCTTGCGCCTTGCTCATGCAGGTGAACCTCAGGCAGCACGACGCGTGGCCGCTTGACCTTCTCGCCAGGTGCGATGACATCGGCCTCGCCCTTGATAATGATTTCGCCGTGCTGATTGGTACACAGGCAGTCAATCTTCAGACGTTTCTTCTCCGGCAGTTTTTCCGTCACCGTAACCCGCACGGTGACCGTGTCCCCGAGCCCCACCGGCCGACGAAAACTCAGGCTTTGGTTGAGGTAGATCGTACCGGGTCCGGGAAGTTCTGTGCCCAGTACGGCAGAGATCAGCGCGCCACCCCACATGCCGTGGGCAATGACCTGGTGGAACATGTCGGACCTGGCATACGCTTCATCGACATGCGCCGGGTTCACATCCCCTGACATGACGGCAAAAAGCTCAATGTCCTGAGGTTTCAGCGTGCGGGTCAATTCAGCAGTATCGCCGACCTTGATCTCGTCGAACGTCTTGTTTTCTATATATTGCATTGGGCTTCAATCATTCATCTGTCCGGCAATTCAACACACCTCACAAGGGTCAGTGGTCTTGTGACCGGTCT
>JBDNEZ010000382.1:0-5110 GCA_041690095.1 Anderseniella sp. | reverse complement strand
TGAGCGTCACGATAGCGTTCGAACACGGAGCAATGGATTGAAAGACCGACCGTTTCCAGTGAAGCCGCGACAAGGCCTCGTGGCATCGGCAATGCTGATCCTCATTCGCGGCTATCAACTGAGCCTTTCATATTTTTTCGGGCGCACCTGTCGGCACCTCCCGACCTGCTCCAGCTACACCATGGAGGCAATCTCGGTTCACGGCGCATGGGCCGGATTCTGGCTCGGGTTTTTCAGGATAATCCGCTGTCATCCATGGGGCACGAGCGGATTTGACCCGGTGCCGGACCGGCTTGAGCGCGCCGGATGGAAATTTTGGCGCTATGCCCGCTTGACTAAGCAGGCCGATAGCGGGCAATAAGTTGCGAATTGCGCCGATGTTGTGCGCCCAAACCACAATCAGTCAGCTTACCTGCGTTTGTATGCAGAGAGTGAGCAAGAGGTGACGAAGATGATTTCCCTTACATTTCCCGATGGATCCGTTCGCCAGTTTGAAGCAGGCACAAGCGGGCGCGACGTCGCCGGCTCGATTGCCAAGTCACTGCAGAAAAAAGCCGTCGCAATCATGCTGGACGGCAAGCTTGCCGATTTGTCCGATCCGATTGCCGCAGATGCGCAATTCAAGATCATCACCCGCGAGGATGCCGATGCGCTGGAACTGATCCGGCATGATGCTGCCCACGTGATGGCTGAGGCGGTGCAGGAATTATGGCCGGAAACCCAGGTCACCATCGGGCCCGTCATCGAGAACGGCTTCTTTTACGATTTCAAACGCGAAGAACCGTTCACAACGGAAGATCTGCCGGTCATCGAAAAGAAGATGCGTGAGATCATTCAGCGCAACAAGCCGTTTACCAGGGAAGTCTGGTCGCGCGACAAGGTCAAGCAGGTGTTCGGCGACAAGGGCGAGGCCTACAAGGTCGAACTGGTCGATGCGATTCCGGACGAACAGGATCTGAAAATCTACTATCAGGGTGGCTGGTTTGACCTGTGCCGCGGGCCGCATATGGCATCCACGGGACAGATCGGCACTGCCTTCAAACTGATGAAAGTGGCTGGCGCTTATTGGCGCGGTGACAGCAACAATGAAATGCTGACGCGGATTTATGGTACGGCGTGGGCAAGCCAGGCTGATCTCGACAATTACCTGATGATGCTGGAAGAGGCTGAAAAACGCGACCATCGCAAGCTTGGCCGTGAGATGGACCTGTTTCATTTCCAGGAAGAAGGTCCCGGCGTTGTGTTCTGGCATGCCAAAGGCTGGCGCATGTTCCAGAACCTGGTCAACTACATGCGGCGCAGGCTGGATGCGCAAGGCTATGAAGAAGTCAACGCACCGCAGATACTCGACAAGGCACTGTGGGAAACTTCGGGCCACTGGGGCTGGTACAAGGAGCACATGTTCGTCACCGAAACGGAAGATGACCGGGTGTTTGCGATCAAGCCAATGAATTGCCCGGGTCACGTCATGATCTTCAAACATGGTCTCAAGTCATATCGGGAACTGCCTGTAAAATACGCCGAATTCGGAACCGTACATCGCTACGAACCGTCTGGTGCGCTGCATGGCCTGATGCGGGTGCGTGGTTTTACGCAGGATGATGCGCATGTGTTTTGTACTGAAGAGCAAATGGCGTCCGAATGCATGCGGATCAATGACCTGATTCTGTCAACCTACGCGGATTTCGGATTTGACGAGATCACCGTGAAGCTGTCGACCAGGCCGGAAAAGCGGGTCGGGTCCGACGAGAACTGGGATCATGCCGAACAGGTCATGGGTGAAGTGCTGGAGCAGATAAAGGCTCAATCCAACGGCAAGATCAAAATCGAAATCAATCCGGGCGAGGGCGCGTTTTACGGCCCGAAGTTCGAGTATGTGCTGCGCGACGCCATCGGCCGTGACTGGCAGTGCGGCACGACACAGGTCGATTTCAACCTGCCGGAACGCTTCGGGGCATTTTACATCGACCGGGATTCCGAGAAGAAGCAACCGGTGATGATCCATCGCGCCATATGCGGTTCCATGGAGCGGTTTCTCGGCATTCTGATCGAGAACTATGCTGGCCACATGCCGTTGTGGTTTGCCCCTGTTCAGGTGGTGATTGCCACTATTACGCAGGATGCCGATGCCTATGGTCAGCAGGTGGCCGACAAGCTCAAAAAGGCCGGTCTGCAGGTCCGTACCGATTTTCGCAACGAGAAGATCAACTACAAGGTGCGAGAGCACTCGCTGGCCAAAGTGCCGGTGATCCTGGTGTGCGGAAACCGGGAAGCCGAAGAAGGCACGGTCAACATCCGCCGGCTGGGCTCGCGCGACCAGACGCCGATGACGCTGGACGAGGTTACGGCTGCGCTGGTTGATGAAGCCACGCCACCGGACGTCAAGCGTGCAGATGCGACCTGACCCAGATGGCATGAACATTTTCTAGCGGCTTTGACGTGTCCGCCTGGGTGGTTGTTCTGTGTCCGGCTTGTCTTGCGCGATTCCGGCGTCGGCGTCGGTAGCAAACAGGTCGCTGAGCTCCTGGGCATGACGTCGGGCGTTGTCAGCCATTTTTTGCACATCCGAATAGTGCTGGTAGTCATCATAAAGCCTGGCTCTGTCACCTGCTGCAAACGCCTTGATTGTTTGATTGGCCTCTTCACGACCAAGGCCTGATTCAAGCAGGACGCGACGTGACATCTCAAGTGCCGACAGAAACGTCTCGCGCATAATGTGTTCTACGCCATGGTCCATCAGTCTGTGGACATGGTTGCGGTCTCGGGCGCGGACATAGATCGGCAGGTCAGGATACTTGCTGCGGACCAGTTCGACGATTTTCAATGAAGCATCCGGATTGGAAACGCAGACCACGAATGCCCGTGCCTTGCTGACCTGGGCAGCATCAAGAATGTCCTGGCGTGACGCATCGCCGAAATACACCTTGCCGCCAAACCGGCGCACAATTTCAATCTGGCTTGGATCACCGTCCAGCGCGGTGAACGGAATTTTGCGTGCCGCCAGAACGCGCGCGATAATCTGACCGAAGCGTCCCAGACCGGCGATAACCACATGCCCGCCCTGGTCGGGCATATCGTCGTGGGGGCCGCTACTGTGCGTGACCGGTGCGGCGCGAGCCGACCACCAGCCTTCTATCAGCATGATAAGCGGGGTTGCCACCATGGTGAGAGTGACCACAACGTTGATCATCGAGGCGAAGCCTCGCGTGATGACAAATGCAGCGACAGCTGTTGCAGTCAGCACGAAGGCAAATTCCCCGCCCTGGGACAGGGCGCAGGCGAACCTGCGCGCGCTTTTCGTATTCAAACCGAAGTATTTGCCGGTAACGAAAAGCACAATGGCCTTTGTGGCTATCAGGACCACTGCGGCCATGATGAGTGTGCCGGGCTGCTCGGTGATCAGCCGAAGATCCAGCGACATGCCAACAGCGACGAAAAACATACCGAGCAGTAGCGACTCAAACGGTTTGATGTCGGCTTCGATCTCGTGCCGGTAAGCCGAGTCAGCCAGCAGGGCCCCGGCGATAAACGCACCCAGGGCAGGCGACAGGCCGGCGCTATCCATGATGATCGCGATGACCACGATTGTGAGCAGCGCAAATGCCGTCATCGCTTCGGAAACACCCGTCTTGGCGATCAGGTGGAATACAAAGCCGAGGACATACCGGCCAGCCAGTATCACGATACAGATGGCCCCCAGCGCCCTGGTAGCGCCATACCAGGTCATGGTGGCCTGCTCGCCGCCGCTGACGGCCAGCAGGCCGACAAAGGCAATCATCGGGATGGCGGCAATGTCCTGAAACAGCAGCACTGCAAAGCCCAAACGCCCATGGCGGTGTTCCAGTTCACCCTGTTCTTTCAGCACCTGCAGAACCATGGCGGTTGATGACAGCGAAAGCGCCAGCCCCGTGAACACGGCAATCCGCCAGCCATACTGGGCGCCGAGCATCATGGCGAACAGTATCAGGGCCGAAACGAGAACCTGGGTTCCGCCTGCGCCGATAACGGATTTGCGCATGGCGAACAGGCGCTGAGGCCGCAACTCAAGTCCGATCAGGAACAGCAGCAGGATGACGCCGAACTCAGCGACATGAAGCATCTTTTCGGCATCGGTGAATATGCGAAGCACGTAAGGTCCGATGATGACGCCGGCGAACAGATACCCCAGCACAGCGCCGATGCGGAAATATTTGGCCAATGGTGCAATCAGAGCGGCTGACGCCAACAATACGGCAACCTGAAACAGACTGATATTGCCCAAATACACATCCTCCACGTAATGTTCTGCCATGTTGGCGCATATGGAGTGCTTCGACCAGTCAGAAAGTGGAGACTCGAGGATTATGAGCAGGTTTGATTGTGACGATCCGATCCCGGGAGACAAGCGGTCGTGCGACGCCATAGAGCACATCATCATACCGCGTGCACGCGACATTGGTGATTTCGAAGTGCGCCGTGCCCTGCCGTCTGCAAGGAAACAGATGATCGGACCATTTATATTTTTTGACCAGATGGGGCCTGCAAGGCTTGGGGCAGGCAAGGGAATTGATGTCAGGCCGCATCCGCACATCGGCCTGTCCACGGTTACATGGCTGTTCGAAGGCCAGATTTTCCATCGCGACAGTCTTGGTGTCGAACAGGCGATTGATCCTGGTGCGCTCAACTGGATGCGGGCCGGGCGCGGGATTGTGCATTCGGAACGCACGGCGCCTGAGGAGCGTGCCAGTGAGAAGAATCTGTACGGCATCCAGTCCTGGGTGGCGCTGCCGAAGGATCAGGAAGAGGTTGATCCGGGGTTCTGGCACCATGGCGCCGTTGACCTGCCGGTCATTACCGATGGTGGTGTGATGTTGCGGGTGATCGCCGGCAGCATGTTCGGTGAAACCTCACCGGTCAAAACCCACTCGGAGATGTTCTACGGCGAAGCCGTGATGCATCCGGGCGCCACGATGCCGTTGCCGCCGGTTCACGAGGAACGTGCGATCTATGTTGTTTCCGGCCAGATACGTATTGCCGGTGATCTGTTCGACGGTGGGCAATTACTGATCTTGCGAGCCGGTGATCCGATCACCATCGTGGCGGTGAGAATTGCCCGCATCATGGTGCTGGG
>JBDNEZ010000381.1:0-4373 GCA_041690095.1 Anderseniella sp. | reverse complement strand
GGTGGATACCATGGTGGATACAATGATGGTTACGGCTATGGTTATCGCGGTGGCCGTGCTTACAGACGTTCAGCGCGCCGCTGCGCCCGCCGCTTCGGCAGGCACACATGGCGCTGGGAGCGCTGCATGTCCCGCCGCGGTTTCTGATTGAAACCTGCACAAGCTTGAATGAAGACACCGCCGGAGATGTCCGGCGGTGTTTTTGATTGAGTTTGTTCCGCTCACGCGAGTTGGCTAACGCCAACCGCTCCGCGAGGGCGGGCCTGACCGGCCCGAGACCCGTCGGGTCTAGTTCCAGAATCTAGCACAACACGTTTGAGATACTCCCCCGAAGCACGCAGTGCTGAGGCAAGGCCGACCGGCCGTCATGCGAAGCATGCCCCCGCGGAGCGCAGCCGCCGGCTGCTTGCGTGAGCGGAATAAACTCCCGGCACGTAAGTGCTGAGGCAAGGCCGACCGGCCGCCGCACGGAGTGCGCCCCCGCGGAGCGCAGCCGGAGGCTGCTTGCGTGAGCGATATAAAACCAGCCGTCCAAGAACCTTTATACTATCTACCCGCCCAAAGACTTCAGGACGGCCATGGAGGGTCTGCCGTTTTGTTTCATGCCGGCTTTGGCCTGCACTTTCTTGATGGCGCCTATGGTGACGGGGCCGATTTTGCCGTCTGCTTCACCGATGTCGTAGCCTGCTGCCAGCAACCGCTTCTGCAATTGCAGTCGCTGGGCGCGGGAAAGGCCGGGGTCATTTGTCGGCCAGCGTGTGGCAAGCGGACCTCTGCCCTTGAGCCGGTCGGACAGGTGGCTGATTGCCAGCGCATAGGATTCAGCGGCATTGTAGGAATACAGTGCGTTGAAATTGCGGGTTACCAGGAAAGCCGGTCCGGATTTGCCGGCCGGCAACAGCAGGCCCGTTGAATAATTGCTCCTGAGTGGTGAGCCGTCGACATTGGTGATGCCACGCTTGGCCCAGGTCTGAACGGATGCCCGGCGCTTGCGGCCAACCGGCCCGCGATAGCCGTTCGGCAGTTTCACCTCAAAACCCCACGGTTCATTGGAACGCCAGCCGGCTTTCACCATGAAGTTGGCAGTGGATGCCAGCGCATCCGGCACCGAATTCACCAGGTCACGCCGGCCATCACGGTCAAAATCAACAGCCAGGCGCTGGTAGGTTTCAGGAATAAATTGTGTCTGACCGAACGCGGATGCCCACGACGAATACAGGTCCTTGAGCTGGACATCGCCTTTTTGCACCAGTTTCAGGCCGGCAATTAGCTGACGGGTGAACAATCGCTTCTTGCGATTGGCGCAAATCAGGTTGGCCATGGCGTGCGGCAGGAAGAACTCGCCCCTGATCTGGCCATAGTCACTTTCAATTCCCCAAAGTGCTGCAATGATAAAGCGGTCAACGCCGTACTTGTTCTCTACGGCGGCCAGTGTCGAGGCGTGCCTGTCCATGTTCACCTTGCCGTCAGCAATGCGGGCCGGGTCTACCAGGAAGGCCATATAGTCCCAGATACGGGTTCTGAACTCCGGCTGCGAACGGGAAAACCGAACGACTTTTTCATCGAATTTGGCGCCGTCCAGCGCCTTGTCTACCAGCGATGGGCTGACGCCTGCGCGTTTGACTGTCTTCTTGATGCCGGCAATGCAGCTTTGGGTGACTTTAGCGTGTGCAGGCGCAATCATACCCGCCAGCAGGGTCACAGCCAGGGCGGCAGGCAATAGGCGCATGATACGGTTTTCTCCCGACAATGATCAGGCCCAGGGGCGGGCGTCTGCCATCTTGTCTTCATAGGCATCAATTGAGGCTTTTTTCTCGAAGGTCAGGCCGATGTCGTCCAGCCCGTTGAGCAGGCAATGCTTGCGGAACGGGTCGATGTCGAACGTGACCACGCCGCCGTCGGGGCCGTGAATTTCCTGGGTTTCAAGATCAACGGTCACAGTGGCATTGGCGCCGCGGCGCGCATCGTCCATCAGCTTGTCGACGTCTTCCTGCGGCAGCTTGATGGGCAGAATGCCGTTCTTGAAGCAGTTATTGTAGAAGATGTCCGCGAACGACGTTGAGATCACGCAGCGAATACCAAAGTCGAGCAGGGCCCACGGGGCATGTTCGCGCGACGACCCGCATCCGAAATTACCGCCGGCAACCAGGATTTTTGCGTTACGCCAGGCCGGCTGGTTCAATGTGAAGTCCGGGTTTTCCGAACCATCGTCATTGTAGCGCATCTCGTAAAACAGTGACTTGCCGAGACCGGTACGCTTGATGGTCTTCAGGAACTGTTTCGGAATGATCATGTCGGTATCGACATTGGTGGTTGGCAGCGGAGCTGCGACGCCGGTGAGAGTGGTGAACTTGTCCATCAGGTCTGGTCCTTCAGGTGAAATCAGATGACTATGTGATGTGTGCCGTGTGATTGCGGCAAGGTCAAGCGTTGCCGTGTTTGGCGCGCAGGTCCGGCAGGCCGATACCGGTTGATTCGAAGCCACCATCAACCGACAAAACCTGCCCATTGATATAGCTGGCCTTGTCGGAGATCAGAAAATAGATGGCTTCCGCTATCTCGCGTTCTTCGCCATAGCGGTTGAGCGGAATTGAATCATGGTAGCTTTGCCGGATGACGGCGTCGTGCACCTTCTTCGCCATCTCGGTGTCGACAGGGCCCGGGCATACACAGTTTACCCGGATCCCCTGATTGCCGTATTCGGCCGCCTGCTGCTTGGTAAGATGAATAACACCAGCTTTGGAGGTGCCGTAGGCAACGCGCAAGGTGGATGCGCGGTGGCCTGATATCGATGCGATATTGACGATTGCGCCGCCGTCTGAGCGCAGCATTACCGGCGTAGCTGCCTGCACAGTGAGAAACGGACCGGACAGGTTAGTGGCCATAATTGCCTGCCAGATGTCGAACCCGGTTTGGGCGATGGGGCTGAAGTCTGCAATGCCGGCATTGTTGACGAGGCCGTCGAGGCGACCGAAATGCGCAGCCGTCTGATCAATGGCGCACTGCACCTGATCAGGGTCAGATACATCGCAGTCGATGCACAGTGCGCAATCGTCTGGAACCGTCTTTTCGGCGGCGGCGAGCGTTTCGCGATTGTTGTCGATCAAGGCGACGCGCCAGCCGTATTCGAGGAACAGCCGGGCAGTGGCCAGTCCAATGCCGCGGGCAGCACCGGTGACGAGACAGACTTTGGAGGGCGCGGATGTCATTGTTCGGTCCTGTTTATGAGTCCGTGATCTAGATTACGCCGTAGCGGCGCAGGAAGTAGTAAATCAGGTAAGCGCCAAGCATGTAGGCGGCGGTGCGTCCGATGCGCTTGCCCCATAATTCAATTCGGTCTTCGGGTTCATCGTCAGATACAGTGCCGGTGCCGAGGAGTTTTTCTGATTGCTCGCCGATGCGCTTGAGATCAGCATGCGCCTTGCGAACAGCTTGCTCGTTCCGGTCGGGTTTTCGCGCCATTACTGTACCGTGCGCGGCTGTGGCGTTGAAGCCTCGATCTCGGCTTCAAGCTGGGTAACCTGTTCTTCCGACAGTTCAAGCTGATGGGCTGCTTCGTGAACCATAACCTGAGCCAGAACGTCAGACAGTTCATCGCCCTGTTCAACCCAGTAATCCAGAACGGCTCTGCGGTACAATACCAAAACCGGATGACCTGCGTCAGAGTCGCGCAACAGGCCCATAATGTCGAAAGGTGTTTCGCTGCCGACCTCGTCCATGGTCTCATCATCGGGGAACTCCTCGACGGTGATGGCAATCTCGCCGGTCATTTTGCGCAGGGACTGCGGCACCTGGCCCCAGGTCTTGCGGGCAAGGTGCGAAAGATCTGCGGCAGAGGGCGCGCGCATGTGCGACCAGCGGCTGTCATTGTGAAACGGTGAATTCATAAGTTTGATGATGCCAGCACGACGCGCGTAATACCAGAACGATTGTCTGGCCTGTTCGTCACATTATGCTGGACTGTCTATTGTTGCAATTTCTCACACATCTGCTCCGACGTAAATTGCCGGGCAATAATCACGACATGCTGGCAGCGGCATAGGCCATCATGGCCCCGGATGCAAGCGTGGCGACGACGAGGGCAACCAGAACACGACGGAGAAAACGTCTGTCAGCTACAGGTGACGTCGTGGACATATATCCCCCAATACTCAAAAAACACGAACCGGACTCATCACGGAGTTGCAAATTCGTTATATCCGACACTGCCTGACGCCGGGTTAATGCAGTTTGCAACACATTCGCAGTTGATCCGCAAGTGCGAACCGCAAGTTATCTCAAGTCAGTGTGCGGATGTCGACAAAGTGGCCTGCAATTGCGGCTGCGGCGGCCATGGCAGGGGACACAAGATGGGTGCGTCCCTTGAACCCCTG
>JBDNEZ010000380.1:0-4136 GCA_041690095.1 Anderseniella sp. | reverse complement strand
TTCGTGCGACCGCCGGTCGGAATTGCCTCGGCACGGTCCGTGCTTCGGAGGGAATTCATTTCTGCGACTGCTGATGTGGATCCTTGGGACAAGCCCAAGGACGACATATAGGGGGAGAGAGTTTTTACGATTGTCATCCTCGGGCTTGTCCCGAGGATCCATGGCGGGGTCAGTATGAACAACTCGGCAATTACGAACTGCAGTGCAATGCCTCCAGCAGCGATTCCGGTGGCATTGCGTATGGGAACGGCGTCGCGTTGTTCGGACAACCTCCAGGCAATCAGCGGAATAATAATAAGCCCGCACAGACTTGGCAGCATTAACCCCACGTATGTTTTCCCGCTCCGGTTGATTGCCTGACGTCTCTGCGGCAGTTGCTGTGTACAAAAAGCGCACCGCTCTCTTAAAGGTAGATGATAAGTCGCTGCTGTGAACTCCAGTTTTCGAACCTGTTCACCGGTGTGTAACTTTTGCCGTCATCGCTGCTGACCATCCGTTGGGCTTCGTGATATGAGACATCGGTTGTGGAATTGAAAACAGAACGGATGAGTGCCGTGAGAAAACATACACAAGGCGACTTTTCGCGCGCCGAAGTAACGCTGGCAAATCGCAATTCCGGTATGCCTCTGGAGATGTTGCGTTACGATATAACGCCTGTAGGCATGCACTACCTGTTGACCCATTTTGACTATCCGTGTCTGGATGCAGACACCTGGACGCTGGAAGTCGGTGGACTGGTTGGCAAGTCTGTTGAGCTCAAACTCGCCGACCTCAAGGCACTGCCTCAGGTCACCCAGACGGTCACCCTGGAATGTGCCGGCAACGGCCGCGCCAACATTGACGAGCGCTATCTGAGTATGCCCTGGCAAAATGAAGCGGTAAGCACGGCAAGGTGGACGGGTGTGAGGCTGTCGGATGTTCTGGGACGGCTTGCGATTGACCCCTCGGCGATCGAAATCGTGTTCTACGGGGCTGATCATGGAGAGGATCCCGATGGCGAGCATGACTTTGGCAGATCCTTGTCTGTCAGCCACGCCATGCAGAACGAGGTCATGTTGGCCTACGAGATGAATGATCTGCCACTGTTGCCGCAACACGGTGCGCCGGTACGCGTGGTTGTGCCCGGCTGGTACGGCATGGCCAGCGTGAAATGGCTGACCCGCATCGAGGCAATCGATAGTGCGTTCACCGGACCGCAACAGGTCGGTTCGTACATGTATCGTGACAAGCCGGAAGATGCCGGCACCTTCGTGCAGGAAATACGGGTAAAATCACTGATGGTGCCGCCGGGCTTTCCGGACTTTTATGCCCGCAAGCGGTTTGCCGATGCCGGGCAGTTTGAAATTACAGGACGTGCATGGTCCGGCAATGGCGTTGGTATTTCACGCGTCGACATCTCTGTCGATGGTATCTGGCATGACGCGGCGCTGACGGCACCGGACTCGAAATACGCGTGGACAAGGTGGCACTTTATCTGGGACGCAAAGCCAGGTGAGCATGTCCTCCAGTGTCGCGCAACCGATGCCAATGGACAGGTGCAGCCGCTTGAAGCGCGCTGGGACAATCAGGGCTTTGGCAATAACGGAGTGCAAGCCGTGAAGGTTTCTGTGCGCTAACATTACAGCTGCATTTTCTTTTTGAGGTGCGCTCGTCGTGCATCGGCCTGATGGGCTGATTTGATCCACTGTAGCAAGTGATCGACGGCCAGGGGCTCAACACATTCAACCAGGACAGTACCGTGATTGTTGTATGCGCTTTTGCCTGCTATCGGCGTAAATGCGATGCCTGGCGTGCAAGACTTTCGATCGCAGGCCAGTTTTCTGTCTTGAGGTGATCGGGCGGTACGACCCATGACCCGCCGGCACACAGAACGTTGGGCAAGGCGAGATAGGTTTCCACGTTTGCCGGATTAAGCCCCCCGGTTGGACAGAAGTGGAAATCCGGTAGAGGGCCCGCAAATGCCTTGAGGGCGGATACGCCACCGGAGGCTTCAGCAGGAAAGAACTTGGCCACGTCATAGCCACGTTCACGATGCTGCATCATTTCGGAAACCGTTGCGACGCCGGCCAGCAACGGCAGTCCATGCTGCTCGCAAGATTTGACCAGCGTGGCGGTGGTGCCGGGCGACACGCCGAACTGGGCACCTGCATTCACGGCCGCCACAACATCATCGTCGCACAGCAACGTGCCCACGCTCACCACACAACCGGTGACCGTGGTCATAGCTCTGATCACATCAATAGCCGATGGCGTACGCAGCGTGACCTCAACAACTGGCAGGCCGCCGGCAACCAATGCTTCGGCCAACGGTATCGCGTGAGCCACGTCGTGCACGACCAGGACCGGGACGATTGGCACGGAAGCGACCATGGCCCTGAGATGACTTGAACTTTCTTTGCCAGTGAGCATCATTGTTGGTCTCCGAATGCCAATTGGATAAGTCGACGATATTCTGGCCATCCGGATGACTGGCGAACACTGTTTCGCAACAAGCGCGACAAATTTCCAACCGCCGTCATGCCTTGTGGCATTTTAGAACACCTGCAATCAATATCGCATTGATGCGGATCAGGTATTTTAATCCACAGTCCGAGGCTGATTTGCTTATCAAATGTAGCCGATAATCCAGATTACGAGTACGCCCCATTTGCACAATGATTGACCTGATAAACCCTTGTCCGTAATTATCCCCGCACCCTACGGCACAACTTTCAACAGGAGACCAACATGCTTTTAAAGAACAAGACCGTGATCGTTACCGGCGGCGGCCGCGACATTGGCCGGGCCTGCGTCATGCGGCTGGCCGAAGAAGGTGCCAGGGTCGCCATCAATTATCATGCAAGCAGCGATGGTGCGCAATCTGCTGTAGACGAGATCAAGGCGGCGGGCGGAAAGGCATTTGCACTGGGGGGAGACCTGACGAAGAACGACGACGTGGCGAGCCTGGTTGACAAGACCCGCGCCGAATTCGGCGATGATATTCATGGGTTGGTCCACGTTACCGGCGGTCTTGTTGCCCGCAAGAAAATCGACGAAATGGACGAAGCCCACTGGAACCGGGTCATGGACCTGAACACCACTAGCTACTTCCGGATGATCAAGGCTGTCGAGCCCTACATGTCCGACGGCAGTTCGATTGTTGGCTTTGCTTCCCAGGCAGGCCGCGATGGTGGCGGTCCGGGAGCGGTTGCCTATGCTGCTTCGAAGGGAGCGGCAATGACCATGACACGTGGCTTTGCAAAGGAACTTGGGCCGCGCATCCGGGTGAATGCAATTTGTCCCGGCATGATCGATACGGACTTCCACAATATTTTCACCAAGCCGGAAGTTCGCGCCCATGTTGCCAACATAACGCCAATGAAGCGCGAAGGTACATCACAAGACACGGCAAATTTGGCAGTGTTCCTGGTGAGCGATCAGTCATCGTTCATGACCGGCACTTGCGTCGACATCAATGGAGGCACGCTGTTCTCTTAAAGCATGATCTGAAGTCTTGGACCAGCATGGGTACAATTGAACCCATGCTGGTCCACAGGACAGCATTGGCAATGGGCGTTATACCAGATCTCAGTAACAGCGACCTGGTATTACAGGGTGACCAGCGCTCCGTGGTGCTGGATCACCATGGCTGCACATTTCTGGCCTGCTTCGACTGATGTGGCGATGTTGCCTGTCTGTACAAACTCGGCCAGAAAAGCGCCGTTAAAAGAATCGCCGGCGCCAGTCGTGTCGACCGGGTTAGCAATATGTTTGGTCGGGTACCGGGAAACCCCATCACCGGATTTGACCACGACCTCGCCGCAACCGTCTTTGAGAACAATGGTGTCAACGCCGGCTGCAGCATAGCGCGCAATGACCGCGTCCCCGCTAGTGTCTCCAAAAGCATGCCGCTCATCTTCGCTGCTGGGCAGACAGATGGACGAAGCGCCGGCCGCCAGATGCAGCAACTGGTTCATCTTCTCGCGAGATTGCCACAGGGCAGGGCGGATGTTTGAGTCAAATGCGACAGTCTTGCCGTCTGAACGCGCGGTCTTCAGACAATCGATCAGCGCAAGAGCATCATCTTCCGGCAGAATCGCCAGTGTAATGCCGGAAAAATAGATGGCGGAAGCAGCCTCAATTGCCTCTTTGAGCTT
>JBDNEZ010000379.1:0-7057 GCA_041690095.1 Anderseniella sp. | reverse complement strand
TCTTCGCAAAACTCAAACAATACCGCGCAATTGCAACCAGATATGACAAACGGGCTATCGCATTCCTCGGTGCAATCCATCTCGCTGGGGCAATCATTTGGCTCAATTGATGACAGGCCTTAGAGCAATATGCATCCATATGGATGCATAAAATTGCTCTAACACTTTGGAATCGAGCATTTTTATCCGAACAGATGATTCCATCTGAACGGATAATGCTCTAGCGCACCCGAACGTATTTGGCGAGCCAATCTGCACCCAATTGTTCACTTTCTCCGCGCTGTTTGAAACGGGCAGATGCCCTGATGGTGTCCAGCGGCAGGCCGGCCATCGCTGCAAGCCCTTGCGATCCTATTGTGCCGGGTGCTCGCAACAACACGGCTTCATCGACAAGGTCAGCCTCCAGCAAGGCTCTTGCCATATGCGCGCCGCCTTCGGCCAGCACGTGCGAAATACCCTTTTCGGCCAGCTTGAAAAGCATGTCGTCGAGCTTCACTTTGCCGTCGTCAGTCGCCGCACACTCAATTACCTGAACCCCCTTGGCTTCCAAAGCGGCTTTGATGTCTGTATCTGCAGCAGGCGTCGTCATGATCAACACCGGCACATCGTGCGCAGATTGAACCAGTCTGCAGGTCAGCGGTATCGACAGTTTACTGTCTGAAACAACGCGAACAGGTGACCGGTCCGCCATGCCCGGCAATCGGCATGTCAGGCCCGGGTCATCCGCCAAAACTGTGCTGACGCCGACGAGAATCGCATCCGCCTCAGCGCGCATCAGATGCACGCGGCTGCGTGTGATTTCTCCGGTGATTGTGGTTGGCATTCCAGGCTTCGCGGCAATCTTTCCATCTGCTGAAACGGCAAGTTTCAGAGTCACATAAGTGCGTTTTTCAATGTGGCGCATGAGGAAACCGCGCATCTGCCTGCCTGCCTCGTCAGCCAGCACACCCTGGGTAACTTCAATTCCGGCATCCAGCAGCATCTTGTGCCCGCCACCAGATACCCTCGGATCGGGATCATCAAGCGCGGTTACCACCCGAGTGATACCTGCGTCGATCAACGCTCTGGCACATGGCGGTGTGCGGCCTTGATGGCAACATGGCTCCAGGGTGACAAAGGCTGTGGCACCGTGAGCTGCGTCACCTGCCATTTTCAGTGCCTGAGTTTCTGCATGAGGCCGACCGCCTCGGGCGGTTGAGGCGACACCGACAATGTTTCCATCGCAAACGATCACGCAGCCGACAGACGGGTTTTCCTCTGTGGAGCCGCGCAGGCGTCTGCCGGCAGCAATGGCCCGGCGCATATGGAATTCGTCAGTCATAACAAGGTCGCGTCAATCAGGGGCGTCATCGCCGGCATCGGAGCCGTCTCCACTGTCGGCGGACACTACTTCGTCCTCCGACGATAGCTCACCCAGCAATGCCTCGAAGTCACGCGCTTCCCGGAAGTTCCTGTACACGGACGCAAAACGCACATAGGCGACATCATCTAGAACCCGCAGCCCTTCCATGACATGTTCACCAATCAAGTCGCTGGTAATCTCGGTTTCGCCGAGGCTTTCCAGTTGCCGGACAATGGACGACATCATGCGCTCGAGACGCTCCGGATCGACAGGCCGCTTGCGAACAGCAATCGCGACCGAACGGGCCAGCTTGTCTCTGTCAAAAGGCACCCGCTTGCCGGATTTTTTCAGCACGATCAGTTCACGTAGTTGCACCCTTTCAAAGGTGGTGAACCGGCCTCCGCAATCCGGACAATGGCGCCGGCGCCGGATCGCGGCACCATCTTCGGATGGCCGGGAATCCTTAACCTGCGAATCGTGGCTACTACAGTAGGGACACCGCATGAGCAGTCAGCCCCTCCTTTGAATGATGGTTAGACTCAGGTGCTTCCAGTCAGGAATAGATCGGAAAACGACCGGTCAATGCAACCACCTTGTCCTTGACGGCTGATTCCACTGCAGAATTTCCGTCTTCGCCGTTGGCCGATAGACCATCAAGCACTTCGATGATCAACTTCCCGACTTCCTGGAACTGCGCTACGCCAAATCCACGGGTAGTGCCAGCCGGTGACCCGAGCCGGATACCCGAGGTAATCATCGGCTTTTCAGGATCAAACGGAATGCCGTTCTTGTTGCAGGTGATATTTGCGCGGCCAAGTGCTGCTTCCGCAGTCTTTCCAGTAAGCATCTTGGGGCGCAGATCCACCAGCATGAGATGTGTGTCCGTACCGCCCGACACCAGATCAAGTCCACCTTGCAGCATCGCCTCGGCCAGTGCATTTGCATTTGCAACAACCGCTGCCGAATAGTCCTTGAAGTCCGGCCGCAGGGCTTCTCCGAATGCCACGGCCTTGGCTGCAATGACATGCATCAGCGGACCGCCTTGCAGGCCGGGGAAAACGGCAGAATTGAATTTTTTGCCCAAAGCCGCATCGTTGGACAAGATCATGCCGCCGCGCGGACCGCGCAGTGTTTTATGAGTGGTTGTTGTGGCCACATGCGCATGCTGCAGCGGGTTTGGATGCACCCCACCGGCAACCAACCCGGCAAAATGGGCCATATCAACCATGAACCAGGCGCCGACCTTGTCCGCAATTTCACGGAACCGTTTGAAGTCTATGAAGCGCGGATAGGCTGAGCCGCCCGCAATGATCAGTTTCGGTTTATGCTCAAGCGCAAGTTTTTCGACCTCGTCATAGTCAATCCGATGGGTCACCGGATCGACCTTGTAAGGCACCGGGTTGAACCACTTGCCGGATTGATTGACCGGCGAACCATGAGTCAAATGACCGCCGCAGGCGAGATCAAGGCCCAGATAGATATCACCAGGCTGCAGCAGCGCGAAGAACACCGCCTGATTGGCATTTGCACCAGAATGGGGTTGAACATTGGCATACTCGCAGTTGAACAACTGGCAGGCCCGCTTGATTGCCAACTCCTCGGCAATGTCGACATACTCGCAGCCGCCATAATATCGCCTGCCCGGATAACCCTCGGCATATTTGTTGGTCAGCACCGAACCTTGCGCTTCCAACACAGCACGCGAAACAATGTTTTCAGACGCAATCAGCTCAATTTCATGCTGCTGACGGCTTAACTCCTGCGAAATCGCCGCAGCGACCTCGGCATCCGAGCCGTCCAGGGTACCGGAAAAGAAGTCCGGAAAAATACCGGATTGGGCGGATTTCGGTTGAATGGTCATGTTCGGAGCTTCCCTCTGCGCTGAATTCGCGTAACACAAGACGACCGGTATGGCAGATAATCACCTGACACTGCAATGCATCACCCCGCCAAGCGGCAATGCGTCGCTGAGCCAGACAAATCCAGCATTCGATAAATGAATAGGTAAACTTACCCTGCGCGGCCTTCAGGTGTCCCTATCGGCTGACCGGTGATGAAGCCGGTGCCGTCAAGACCGTAAATATCGTCACGAAAACGCACCATGCCATCAGAGCCTGCCCATGCTGTAAGGTACACCCAGTGAACCGCAACCTTGCTTTTCAGAGCAACGTCAATGCGATCTTCAGAGTGCGCAACAGACTTGATCTGAGGCAGGTTCCAGCCGTCCTGGTTGCCCAATATCCATGATGTCAACTCGTGAACGTCTTCAACCCGCACGCAGCCCGAACTGAAATAGCGTTGATCTTGCTGAAACAGCGTTTTGGTCGGCGTGTCATGCATGTAGACCGCGAACTTGTTTTTAAAGTTGATTTTGACCGATGCCATCGCATTCTCGCCGCCGGGTTCCTGGCGGAAATGATATCTATCGGCAATTTGTTCTGCCGGTGCCTTCCAGTCGATGGAATTCGGGTTGACTTCGGGACCGCGATAACCGTCAAAAATCCTGATCCGCATCTGTTTCAGGATCGCCTTGGACTTGCGAACCTTGGGCACAATATCCTTGATGACAATGGACTTTGGTGAATGCCAGTAGGGATTGAAGTTGATCTCGCTTACTTCACTGGTCACAACTGGTGACGGACGCTCGGGTTTGCCGACAATCACCACATGGCTTGAAATAACGCGACCGCGTTCGACAGCTTCCAGCTTCGCGGCCGGTATGTTGACAAGAACATACTTGCTTCCGAGATCCCTGGTGTATTCCGGCATGCGAATCAGGTTGGCCCGCATGGTTTCCAGCCTGGCCTTTGCAGGAACGGACATGGCATTTGCAGTCGCCGTGTCGACGCTACCGGTGACTTTCAGGCCGTGATTTTGCTGAAATCCGGCCACCGCCTGCGCAACAGTGGAATCATACTCATCACCAACGGTCGCTGTTTGCGGCAAATACCCTTCCGCAGCCAGCCGCCGCCGCACGGCGACAACTGCCCTGCCCTTGCCGCCGGATCGAAGCGATCTGGAATGGGATATCCGGTCCCATCCACCACCGCGGGAAATTTTCTCGTAATATTCAATCGCCGATTCCATTGCCTGTGCGCTGCGTGAGCCAAGCATCGGGATCACGGACCGGCCCGCATCGTACAAGTGGGTGCGCGAGGATAGTTCGTCAGCCTGTTCAGCACTCGAAGACGAAGACCGAAGCCAATTCTGCATTGTATTCAGAGTCGTTGCTGCCCGGTCGCCGGTTGAATTGATGGCGCTGTCCAGCGGTTGTTTGGATCGGGTACGAGGCGTGTACGTGCGTTCTACTGACTCAGCAGCGCCATCTTCGACCGGCAAACCACCAAACGAAAATGCGGTTGCAATCAATACAACCAGTGAAATTCTTGCAAGCCCAGCCAACATCTACATCTTCCCCAACAACGAATAGATCACCTTGTGCATACAGCAATCCCGGATTTCAGGATAGTGACTGTCTGCCAAATCCGGCATCAGTTGGGCAATCAAATTCAAATATCAAACTGCCCAACAACAAACCCGCGAAAAGCATAGACTTTTCACGGGTTCACAATGTTGAGAGGCAACGGCGATATCCAATAGAGCGACATGGGTTCAATTGAACCCATAAAGTTACTCTATCATTTTAAAAACGATCAGTTTTATGGTCTTTGATTGATTCAATCAAAGACCATACCGATCTGAAGCGGGTTCCAGGTCCGCGGCCGGCCACTATGTTCAGAGACGATACAGGATCTGATCGGTCCAGAATCGCTCAAGACGACCCAGCGCCTTGTTCAGGCGATCAAATTCATCAACGTCAATGTCGGCAACTTCGCGCAACGACAGCAACTGGCGATTGTAAAGCGAGTCAATCTGTTCGCGAATCACCTGCCCACGTTCGGTCAGCGAGATTCGAACTGACCGTTTGTCGGCACTTGAGCGCTCGTGGCTGACATAGCCCTGCTCAACCAGCTTCTTCAGATTATAGGAGACGTTTGAACCCTGGTAATAGCCGCGGGTTTTCAATTCGCCGGCAGTCAATTCACTATCACCGATGTTGAACAACAATAGTGCCTGAACAGAATTGACGTCCTGTTCACCGTTGCGTTCAAACTCATCCTTGATCACATCCAGCAACCGGCGGTGAAGCCGTTCGATAAGTGTCAGCGATTCCAGATACCGGTTCTTGATTTTGGTTTTATCCTGATCCGCATCTTCGCGGACCGCCATTGCGGTTGTCTGTTTCATGTTCAATACCTGCCCGTTTTTGTTTAAAAGTTCGTCGTTTTCTGGTGGCAGATTTTTCCCTGCCTTGACGATGACTCTACGGCCGGTTTTTTAAGAACAACACAATGAGATAGGTAAATCAGGAGCTAATTTGCCTCAAATTTGAAACATATGACGCCACAGTTAGCAAAACCTTGCGGGCATGGTTTTTGGCTATTTTCTGCCCGCCAGGTAGTTGATTATACCGGAAAAATCGGTGTCTGCCCCGCCTGCATCCATAAACCCTTTGTAAAGCTCAAATGCGCGCGCACCCATTGGTGTATAAGTATTTGAACTCTCCGCAGCGCCTTTGGCGAGATCCAGGTCCTTGAACATCATGGCAGCCGCAAAGCCAGGTTGGTAGTCCCGATTGGCCGGTGACGTTGGAACCGGACCGGGTACCGGACAATAGGTAGTCATCGACCAGCATTGGCCGGATGCAGTTGATGAAATATCAAAAAATCGCTGAGCATCCAGTCCCAGGTGCTCTGCCATAAGAAATGCCTCACAGGTGCCGATCATCGAGATGGCAAGCAGCATGTTGTTGCAGACCTTTGCGGCCTGACCATTTCCGGGGCCACCGGCATGGATAACGTTCTTGCCCATGATCTCCAGAAACGGCCTCGCGCTGGCAAAGCCATCATCGCTGCCGCCGCACATGAAGGTGAGCGTACCGGCGGCTGCTCCTGTCGTACCGCCGGACACCGGTGCATCAATCATATGATGGCCCGCCGCCTGAGCCAATGCGATTACATCCCGGGCTGTCTCAACGTCGATCGTCGAACTGTCGATCATCAAGGTGCCTTGCCTGCACAGCGAGATCAAACCGCCGTCGCCACTATAGACGTCTCTCACATGCTTGCCGGCGGGCAGCATGGTCACCACAACATCTACCTCTGACGCAGCCGCCGCAATGCTGTCGGCAGCGCTGCCGCCAGCCGTCACAAATCGGGCAACACTGTCGGCAGAAAGATCAAATCCCCGCACGTCGTGACCCGCCTTGACCAGATTGTCCGCCATCGGGCCACCCATGTTGCCCAGACCGATGAAACCGATGCTCGCCATGAAAACTGCCTCTCTGCAATAAAGTGAATACTGGATGCGCTAACATCGCAAGTAGCGGCTGTGACATGCAAGAGGCAACGCGATCGAACAATGTACATGCAAACAACGGTCCTCTTGTGAAACAGCCTTGCAGCCGTATAAGACGTCTACCAACTCCAGCTTGACCGGACCTGACATGACCGCACGTTCCTACAGTTTTTCCCACGCCATTGTTCGCAAACCCAGTGCCAGCATTGTGGACGGATTGCGGGCCGTCGACAGCGGTGCACCGGACCTGCAGCGTTTTCGGGAAAACCACGCAAAATATATCTCGCTGCTGGAATCTACCGGCGCTGCAGTCAGCGTGCTTGAACCACTAGACGAGTACCCGGACTCGGTCTTCGT
>JBDNEZ010000378.1:0-4018 GCA_041690095.1 Anderseniella sp. | reverse complement strand
TCTTTCTGGGTGCTGTCACGCGGGGAAGGCGACAACCTCAATGTCAGGGCCGCCGCCTTGCATGTTGCCGGCGACCTGCTCGGCTCGGTGGCGGCGCTCGTTGCCTCGCTGGTCATCATTTTTACCGGATGGATGCCCATTGATCCGATACTCTCGGTTGTGGTTGCCCTGATCATCCTGCGCTCTGCATGGCATGTGGTGCGCGAGGCCGGCCACATACTGCTGGAGGCCGCGCCCAAAGGCTTTGACCCGCGCGAGGTGGCAGATGCCATTTTGGCCGAGATACCCGGTGTTGTGCGCGTTCATCATGTGCATGCCTGGTCGATCACCCAGGAACGCCCGATGGCAACTCTTGAGGCGGAGGTTGCTGATGCTGCACATGCTGCAGATGTTGAGCAGATCAGGCAGTCCATCAAGACGGTACTGCAGAGCAGGTTTGGCATCGACCACACCACCGTTGAAATCAGCAGTCCAAGTATGGTTGAAGGAACGTCGGACAAGGTTCAGGCTTCAGAAGCTGAAACAGACATTTAAAGTGCGACACGCTTTAACTGAAGCATGCTCTAGCCGCAGCGATCAAATCGGCCCTTTAGCAGTTTATAACCTGGCGTTGAAATGCGTCCTGATTCGGTAGTGCGTCGGCCAGCGTGCGCCGATCGAGTGCGGCAAAGAAGGTTTCATTCGCTGCCGCGAGGATTCCCGTCAGGCGACAGACCGGCGCGAGCCTGCACTGGACCGGTGTGTCAACAGGGCGAAGGCATTCGACGAGACCCGACCCGGCTTCGGTTTGGCGCAAGACCGCGCCGATCGAGATGGCGGACGGATCGTGCGCCAACCGCATTCCGCCGCCCCGACCGCGCGCGGCCGTCACATATCCGGCGCGGCTGAGAAACTGGGCCGCCTTGGACAGTTGGTCGAAGGACAGAGCGAACGTGTCGGCGATTTCACGGGCTGAAACGCTTCTATCGTTTTGCATCGCCAAAAAAATCATGATGCGTAGTGTGTAGTCGGAGAAAGCTGAGAGTTGCATGCAGAAACAAAAGCCGAATTTTCTTGACATTTCAATAGCTGTTTTTAAAATAAGCGTTTTAAGTACCTATTTAGGTATAATGGGGCGGGAATCCGATGCAGATGATGGTTTTGACTGTGAGCCTTGTGTTGATGGCTCTGCTTGGTATGGTTTTTTTCGCTGCAATCCGATCCGGCGGACGGGCGCCAGCGGGGAACAAGGTCGAGCGCCGCCGGTCGGTGCTGATCGCAGCATTGCTGGTGGCCGGAGTTGTGATTTCGATCGTGTCGCTTCGGCCTTGGCCGCAAGCCGTCACCATGACGGCCGATGCGCGTACGATAAATGTCACTGGCGGGCAATGGTACTGGGAAATTGACAACACGCAATTGCCACTGGGTGTTCCGATTAGTTTCAATTCTCATACAAAGGATGTGACGCATGGCTTTGGCGTGATGAACGACGCCGGCCAGCTGCTGTTCCAGGTTCAGGTGATGCCGGGTTACGTCAATCAGGTTCAGTATGTCTTCGACGAGCCGGGCGACTACAAGGTGGTGTGCCTTGAGTACTGCGGGGTTGCCCATCACGACATGATCAGCGAATTCACCGTAATTGCAAACCAGGATGGGGCGACAAATGGCTGAAACAAAATACGCGCCACACGCAGCGCAGATCAAGTTCACGATGATCCTGGTCGGCGTCGTGCTGATCCTGATGATGACCTTCGGGCTGATCATGCGGCTCAATCAATCCGGCCTGATCGAGGTCGATCCGGCGCTCTTTTACCAGATTCTGACCGCTCACGGGGCCGGCATGATCGGCACTGCCGGACTGATCGGCGCGGCAATCCTGTGGTATTTCATGGGACGCTACGTGCCGCTTGTCGGCGCTGTTTACACAATCTTCCTGGTGTTTTTCCTGACGGGCGTCGTGCTGATCCTTGGCGCCATCTTCGTCGGGGGCTATGCTGGCGCCTGGACGTTTCTCTACCCACTTCCGGCAATGTCGGGCGGCATCTGGACAAACGGTGCGGCAGCGATCTTTCTGTCGGGCTACATTTCAATCGGCGTCGGATTTTTGCTGATGCATCTCGAAGTGGGCCGGCAACTCATTCGCGCTTATGGTGGAGTTGGCGGAGCCCTGGCTTGGCCACTGATCTTCGGCAAGGGCAAGCCCGAGGATGCGCCGCCCGCCTCGGTGATTGCCGCCATGACCTCGACCATCTTCAACGTGGTCGGAATTGTCGTCGGCGCGGCAGTTCTGGTGGCGAGCATCGTGAACCTGCTGGTGCCCGGGTTCGTTGTCGATGCGCTTTTGGCCAAGAACATGATCTATATCTTCGGCCATATCTTCATCAACGCTTCGATCTATATGGCAGTGATCGCAGTTTATGAGATTGTGCCGGAATATACCGGTAAACCGTGGAAAGCCTCGCGCGTCTTCGCTATTTCGTGGAGCTTCATCCTGATCTTTGTCATTGCCGTCTATCCGCACCACCTGCTTCAAGACCCTGCGATGCCGGCCTGGGCGCTGGTCATCGGACAGATCGTCTCCTACTTGTCCGGCATCCCGCTTCTGGCCGTCACAGCCTTTTCATTGCTGGTCTATCTGCGGGCGGGTCCGATCAAATGGGATCTGGCTTCTTCGCTTCTGGTGCTGGGTGTGGCCGGCTGGACCATAGGGTCCGTTCCGGCGGTCATCGATGGCATGATCGTGGTGAATCAGGTCATGCACAATACACAGTGGGTGCCGGGACACTTCCATATCTACCTGCTGCTCGGCGTGGTCGCGATGGGCTTCGGCTTCATGGCCTGGCTGGTGCGAGAGGAACGCACGGCCGGGATGAGCGGGCTCGATCGGCTGGGTATCGGCATCTACCTGGCGGGCGGCGCAGGTTTCACGCTGATGTTTTTGATCTCCGGCGCCATGTCGATCCCGCGTCGCTGGGCGGTCCACCTGCCGGAATGGGAACTTCAGGCTGTCATCGCTTCGGGTTTCGCAGTTCTGACCATCCTGGGCGCGCTCCTGTTCGTGTTGCTCTATCTGCGAGGATTGATGATCCGCAAGGAGGCCTGAGGTGCGCGCGGCACTGGTCGCGTCGGCGCTGGTCCTGGCGACAGGTATCGGGATTTTATGGAGTGCGACTGACGGGGGCCGCGCATTGACCACCGAGACCGCGCGGCGGATCAACGTGGCTGAGACATTGCCGCGCGTTCCCGACGCAACCCTGGAAACCATGACTGGCACGCAATTGCAGCTCTATCCGGGTCCGGGTGAAGTTACGGCGGTCGAGTTCATCTACACCACATGCCCGACGATCTGCCAAAGCGCAGGTGCGAATTTCGCCCGTTTGCGGGACGCGGCCAAGGCGGCGGGAATCGCGTCGCGGCTGCGGCTGATCTCGCTCTCATTCGACCCTGATATCGACGACCCAGAACACCTGGCAGCTTACGGCGAAAACCATGGTGCGGACGCCACCATCTGGATTGTAGCACGGCCCTCGCGCGAGGCGTTGCCCAGGCTTCTGGAAAGTTTCGGGATTACCGTAATTCCCGATGGTTGGGGCGGCTATATTCATAACACGGCGATCCACCTCGTGGACAGCCAGGGACGATTGGCCGCGATCGTGGATACAGACGATATTGACGGCGCGCTCGCCGCTGCCCGGTCGCTTTTGAGATGATCCGCGTGATGCAGATATCGACCGGGACAATGTTACTTGCGCTGGCGCTGTTGGAACGCGGTTGGTTCGAATCGACGCCGATGCGGCACATACTGCTGCAATACCCACTGCTCATCGCAGCAGGAGCTCTGATCGCCGGCGCACTGGCGCGGTTTGGCGCGGGTGAATGGAACCGTGGTGGTTTAACCAGCCTGCTGGCCGCGATCTTCGCCATGGCCTTGTGGATGTTGCCGCGCATGGTGGATGCTTCCGTCGCCGCGCTGCCCGTGGACTTCGCCAAGGCGGCCAGTCTCGCCGCGTGCGTGGGTGGCGGCTTGCGTGTCGTTACC
>JBDNEZ010000377.1:0-7688 GCA_041690095.1 Anderseniella sp. | reverse complement strand
GCGGCGGTAAGCTGGAGTAGGGTTCTGCGGTCTATCAAGGTGGGCTCCTGTGTCAGGCATCAGGCAATGCAACGTCCATCAATGTGAAGTCTATGGCCTTCCCGCACAAAATAATACACCGGCAGCAGGCTACCGGTGTGAAATCTTCGTAATCTGGTCGTGAGACAGACAGTCCTCCCAGCGCCATGCTTATTCAGTTGGCGCTGCCGCCGGACTTGCAGACTCAGTTGACGCTGGCGCCGGACTTGCAGACTCAGTTGACGTTGCCGCCGGACTTGCAGACTCAGTTGACGTTGCCGCCGGACTTGCAGACTCAGTTGACGTTGCCGCCGGGCTGGCAGTCTCGGCTGGCAGTGGCGCCGGGCTTGCAGACAGTGTCCGCAGATAGGCCAGAAGGTCAGCTCGCTTGGCGTCATTTTTCAGGCCGCCATAACCCATTTTGGTGCCGGGAGCCCAATCCTTCGGTTTAATGATGAATGCGTTCAGATGTTCAAAGCTCCAATTCTCAGACGCCTTGCTCTTGAGCGCATCGGAATAGGCAAACCCCTCGTGCGAGGCGATGGGGCGTTCGACAACCCCGTAAAGATTCGGGCCGACCTTGTTGGCACCGCCGTCTTCAGCCGTGTGACATGCCTTGCAGGCCTTGAATGCCGATTCCCCTTTTGCAGCATCGGCAGACACCATCAGGCTGGCCAGCGAAACCGTCGGGGCTTCTGCCGCGGCAGGCTTGCCCTGGTCTTCACCTTCGGGAATCTCGATGGCTATCGCAGTTTGTTCCGGTTTTTCGGCGTGATAAATACCTTCTGAAACAATATTCAGCCCCATCACAAGCAAGGCAGCGCCCAACAAGGCACCTGCAATCTTGTTGAATGTCATTGTGTCCATTCCGAACATGCTAGCCCTCAACCCATCTTCTGTGACATCGGGTACCGCCACCGAATGACTTTACCCCTTCCAATTTGGCGCGGAAACTAGTTGTTTCTCTGCGTCCGCGCAACACTTATAAGGCGCAAAGTGTCCATATGCCGCGCTGAAGTTCGGCAATACATATAGTCTGTATGACAGGGAAGGTTTTTTAGCATGGCGGCCCAAAGCCAGAAAATTGCCTATCAGGGCGAACCAGGTGCCAATTCACATATCGCGTGCATGGAGGCCCGGCCCCACCATGAACCGCTTGCCTGCCGTACCTTCGAAGATGCTTTTGCCGCAGTGACCTCCGGCGAGGCGGATCTGGCCATGATACCGATTGACAACACAGTGGCAGGCCGCGTGGCTGATATTCATCATCTCATGCCCTCGTCTGATCTGTTCATCGTCGGCGAACACTTTTTGCGGGTGCGCCATCAATTGCTGGTGTTGCCGGGTACCAGAGTTGAGGACCTGAAACGGGTTACCTCGCATACCCATGCTCTGGGCCAGTGCCGCCGGTTGACCGCCGAAATGGGCCTTGAAGCTGTTGTTGCCGTGGACACCGCCGGGGCTGCTGCTGCCCTTGCCAGGTCGGGCGACCGGTCAACGGCCGTCATCGCCAGCAAAAACGCCGGTGACATTTACGGACTTGAGGTGTTGCGAGCAGATATTGAGGATGAAGACCATAATACAACCCGGTTTGTCATCATGTCGGCTGAACCTGATGATGCCGCGCCTGAAGATGCCCCGGTGATCACCTCATTCATTTTTACAGTGCGCAACGTGCCGGCGGCGCTCTACAAGGCGATGGGCGGGTTCGCTACAAATGGGGTCAACATGATCAAGCTGGAATCATATGTGGACGGGTCATTCAACGTGGCCCAGTTCTATGCCGACATCGAGGGGCATCCGCAGGACAGGCCGGTTCGCCTGGCGCTTGAAGAGCTGGATTTCTTTACCAGTTCCCTGCGCGTGCTGGGTGTCTACAAGAGTTCACCGCACCGGCTGGAACTGGCCAAACGGCGCGCGCAATTGGACACTTCCGCCTGAACCCGGGTTGCTATCAGTTGTTCAGTATCTGACTGATCAGGTGATGGGCGATTGATATGTCGGGCGGCAGCCGCAGACCTTGCGGGTGGCTGCCATTGTCCATGGCGGCGACTTCGTCAAAGCTGAACCAGCGCGCATCATCAAGTTCGTCGTAATCGATGGTGATGTCTTCGCTGATGGCTTCCCCGGCCATGCCCAGCATCAGGTTTGCCGGAAACGGCCATGGCTGGCTCATGACATAGCGTACATCGCCGACCCGGATGCCGGATTCCTCAAACACCTCGCGTCGTGCCGCGTCTTCCGCCGTTTCTCCCGATTCCACAAAACCGGCCAGGGTTGAATACATCCCCTCGGCAAACCGTGCCGAGCGTCCAAGCAACATGGAGCGGCCTTTGGTAATGGCAATAATTGCAACCGGGTCGGTGCGCGGAAAGTGCTCTCCGGAACAGGTGTCGCATCTGCGCTTGTATCCGGCATCGTCCTGACGGGTCGCTGCACCGCAATTTGAGCAGAACCGATGGCGCACGTGCCATTGCAACAGCGCGCGCGCCTGTGCCGCCAATCCGAGGCCTTCATCGTTGATTAACCCCTGCAGGGCAATGGACCTCAGGTCGAGCGCAATCACGCCGTCTGCCGGCTCCAGTTCGCCATCGGCGGCCTGCGCTGCGAAATGGTTGATGCCATCGGGATCGATCCCCAGAAACACTGGTTCGGTGCCGTCCACCAGGGCAGGCAGATCATCTTTTGTGCGCCATTGTATGTTGCCGCTGCCGGCAGGTCCGGCGTGCACCAGCAGCCTGTCTGCCGAAAACACTGCAATTCGGGTGTCTGGTGCATTGAGTCTTTCCGGGTACCATCCGGGTTCATTGCGGTGACCGGACAAACGATCAAGTTTACCATCCATAAATGCCGGGTGGGTTCGGGTCACGTGAGGAACGCCTTTGTTATTTGTATGTATGTGATGGCTCGATGAAATCATCTGCAACCGCGCCGGTGTGCCATGCACCTGTATCACTGGCAAGGCCTTAGCCGATTATATCGTGATGTTCAATAATTGCTTGCTTTCGTATTCGCGAACTTGTCCCCTTGCATCGTGCCGCATTACGTCCGATATAGAAGACGGGAGGTTGGCAGCAGACGTATCGCTCGCCAACCGGGTCAGGTCCGGAAGGAAGCAGCCCTAGTGAGTTTGGTTCGGGTTGCCCGTCCAGCCTCCCACTCGAAGAGCGGCTTTAAGCTGGCAAACCGGCTAATATCTGAAAAGCCGATACGGACCAACTGGCTGCATGGAATCTGCACCTGAAACTGATCCGCGCGGGCTATGTCTGAGACAGTTGAAAATACGACAAATCCCAACACGCCGTATCGGGTGCTGGCGCGCAAATATCGTCCTCAGACCTTTGAAGACCTGATCGGTCAGGATGCGATGGTGAGAACTCTCACCAATGCTTTTGCATCCGGCCGCATCGCCCAGGCCTACATGCTCACCGGTGTTCGCGGGATTGGCAAGACCACCACCGCTCGCCTGATTGCACGCGCGTTGAATTTTCAGAAAAGCGGAGAAGACACTGGTCCTTCAGTCGACCTGTCGATCAAGGGTGACCATTGTGACGCCATTCTGGAATCGCGCCATGTGGACGTGATCGAGATGGATGCCGCTTCCCATACAGGTGTCGACAATGTCCGCGAGATCAACGATGCCGTGAAGTACAAACCGGCCTCGGCGCGCTACAAGGTCTACATCATTGACGAAGTGCACATGCTGTCGACGGCTGCTTTCAATGCCTTGTTGAAAACCCTCGAGGAGCCGCCACCGCATGTAAAGTTCATTTTCGCCACAACTGAAATCCGAAAAGTCCCCGTGACGGTTTTGTCGCGTTGCCAGCGCTTCGACCTGCGCCGGCTTGACGCCGCGCTGTTGGTGGAGCATTTCCAGCGCATCTCCGATCTTGAAGGCGTCAAGGCTGAGATCGAGGCTTTGCGTATGATCTCGCGTGCAGCCGAAGGATCGGTTCGCGATGGCCTGTCGCTGCTGGATCAGGCCATCGCCTATGGAACTGATCAGGTTCGCGCCGACGATGTGCAGTCGATGCTGGGCCTGTCCGACCGGGCTCGTATTATTGACCTGTTTGAAGCTGTCATGCGCGGTGACGCTGCCGCGGCTATGGATGAACTTGAAGCACAGCACAATCTGGGTGCAGATCCCGAAGTGATTATCGGCGACCTTGCAGGTTTCGTGCATTGGGTCACCAAGCTGAAAGTATCACCAAAATCAGCAGATGATGCCGCCGTGTCACAAGCGGAGCGTACCAGGGGCAAGGAGTTTGCCGACAAGCTCGCCATGCCGGTGCTGGCGCGTGCCTGGCAGATGTTGTTGAAGGGCATGGAAGAAGTCTCGCGTGCCAATAATGCCCTGATGGCAGCAGAAATGCTGCTGATCCGGATGGCTCATATTGCCGACATGCCAACACCGGAAGCGCTGGCGCGCATTGTAAAACAGACCACTGCCGGTGATGTTGCACCAACTGTACAAACCACTGCGGCTGGTTCGGGCACAAATGATGCGGCTGGGCAATCTGTTGCAGCATCGCGTACGCCTGCACCTGCGCCAAATACCGGCATGCCTGCCGTAGCACATGCGCCGGTAGTGACTGCTGCACAGCCCAGGCCGTCCTCATCCGATGACGATGACAGCGTCACTCACGAGCAGCCCCAGCCGGCGGGTTTTGCGTCGTTCGATGAGTTGGTGGCATACGTGTCGAGCAAGCGCGACGTAAAACTGGTGCGTGAGCTGGAACGCCATGTGGTGCCTGTATCGGTTGGCACAGGCCGCATCGAACTGGCTCTGTTGCCGGATGCCCCGGCAGGCATTGCAAATGAACTTTCGCGCCGCCTTGAGGCATGGACGGGGAATCGCTGGATTGTCTCGGTGTCTTCAGCCGAAGCTCCCGGCCAGACCATTGCCGATCAAAAGCGTGAACGCCGCGATGACTTGTTCCGCCGAGCGCGGCAGAGTGCGGATGTTCAGGCCGTGTTGAAAGGATTTCCGCGGGCTGAAATCCTGGAAGTGCGGGATCTCAGGGCCGAAACAGCTGCGCCGTCTGATGAGCAACACAGCTTTGATTCTGATAGTCACGATGATCTGGCTGACTGAAATCCCGGTAACAGGTTTAACCACTCTGATGTTCGAAATGTAAAAGGTAAGTGCCCATGAAAAATCTCGGCAATATGATGAAACAGGTTCAGGAAATGCAGGCCAAGATGGCCGACATGCAGGCTCGTCTGGATGAAATGGCAGTGACCGGACAGGCCGGCGCCGGCCTGGTCAAGGTAACCCTTAACGGCAAGAACCTTATGCAGTCCATTGAGGTGGATGACAGCCTCATGAAACCCGACGAGAAAGAAATTCTCGAGGATCTGTTGATGGCGGCCTACAATGAAGCCAGGGCCAAGGTGGATCAACTGGTGGCTGAGCAGATGAAGGATGTCACTGGTGGCATGGCATTGCCGCCCGGTTTCAACTTACCGGGCATGTAATGCCGGCGAAATTTTTCCCGAGACCATCGCGCCTTCCTGTGCGCGCAATTTGGTCCGCCCTTCAGGTACAATCATGAAGCGCAATGTAATCGGCGTAGAAATTGAACGCCTCATTCAGTTGTTGTCCAGATTGCCCGGTCTGGGCCCGCGTTCTGCCCGTCGTGCCGCGCTGCACCTTGTCAAGAACCGGGAAAAGCTGATGCAGCCACTGGGTGCGGCGCTGGTGGATGTGCTCGACAAGGTTTCCGAATGCGGCATTTGCGGAAATGTGGATGTCGTCAATCCATGTACCTTGTGCTCCGATCCGCGTCGTGACACGACCCAAATCTGTGTGGTGGAAGAGGTCGCCGACCTTTGGGCGCTTGAACGCGCTGCGGCCATTTCAGGCGTTTATCACGTGCTTGGCGGTACGCTGTCGGCAATCGACGGAATCAGGCCTGAAGATTTGCGGATTGCTGAACTGGTTGAGCGGGTAACCGGCAGCGGTGTGGTCGAGGTGGTGATTGCCGTCAACGCCACTGTGGATGGCCAGACAACAGCCCATTACATCATGGATCAGCTTGAAGGCTCCAGTGTAAGCGTGACCAGATTGGCACACGGTGTACCGGTCGGGGGTGAGCTGGATTATCTGGATGAAGGTACGCTTGCTGCGGCTGTAAAGGCACGCCGGGCGCTCTGAATAGCACGCGGAAACCTTTGCGCAATGCGCTTTATATACCCGAAATTAGTACTTTTTTAACCTTGTTATCCTGTTTCCGGGTGTCGGGCGCCGTACATGTCGCGATTGGCCCGAAGCTTGCTGCGCTTGTTGTCCAAAGGCAATAAAAACTGACAGGGACTTTTGGCATGAAGTACGGCGCCAACACGATTATTACAGCTATCAGGCACCATGTTGCCGGGTTTTCCCGCGATACTCGCGGTGCAGTTGCATTGTTGTTCGGACTTGCGGCTGTGCCGGTCATTCTTGCAGCCGGAGCGGCGATTGATTTCTACCGGGTAGAAGCTGCCCGCGCAGAACTCCAGGCTTCACTGGACGCAAGTGCTTTGGCCGGTGCCGCGGCCAGGACCGGGACCTCGGAAGCCGACCGCCGCCAGATTGTCCTCGATGCATTTGCGGCCAATTTCCGGGGTGGTTTTGCAGACGAACTACAGGGTACACCCCTGGTCAGCTTTGAAGACGGCCAGATTTCCGTTTCGTACAATGCCGGTTTGTCAACGACACTGCTGCGTGTGGGAGGCTTCTCCGAATTCAATGTAGGCGCCAGTTCAACCGTCGCGATGAATCTGCCGGCACGCGCTGAAATTGCGCTGGTGCTGGACTATTCGACATCGATGGATTCCTATTCTGCTGGGCAGCGGAAATATGTCACCATGCGCAAGGCGGCGGTCGACATGGTCAACAGCCTGACGGACGATGGCAGAAACCCTGACGTCAGATTTGGTCTGGTGCCGTTTTCGCACAATGTTTTCGCGACGCTGCCGTCCAGCTATGTCGTTGGCGCGCGCGGCGGAAGCTGGACCGGGTGCACTTATGACCGCAAGTATCCGTACAACACGACTTCCGGCACACCGGTTGGTTCCAACGGATCAAAGTGGGGCCAGTCCGCACCAACCGACTTCGGCAGTTACGCGGGACAGGCCAGTTATCACTGTGATGGACACAGGCACAACGGCAACGGTTACCAGGCGCACCATCTTCAGATCCGTGAATTGTCGTCGAACCATTCCGCCGTCATTAGCCAGTTGGAGGCCATGAAACCTTACGGCTATACCAATATTTCGCTGGGCGTCGAATTTGGCTGGCATCTGCTGGAACCGGGTGCGCCCTATGCTGCACGCAGCTACTCCGATGAGGAAAACAAGAAATTCATCGTGGTCCTGACTGATGGCAAGCAAACCACCCCGGCATTCGGATCGGGCGGGTCCAGGGACCGGTTTGACGGTGAAAGCAACCTCGCCAAACTGTGCTCCAACATCAAGGCTGAAAACAAGATCACAGTGATTACCATTGCGTTTGCTCTCAATGACAATGCAACGGAAAACCGCTTGCGCAATTGTTCCACTGATCCGGATCAGCACTTTTTCAAGGCAGAAAATTCCAATGATCTGACAAGTGCCTTCGAAGACATCCGTCAGCAGATCGCAAAAGCCATTTTTCTGTCCAGATAATACAGTTTGGCGGCCGGCTTTTC
>JBDNEZ010000376.1:0-4853 GCA_041690095.1 Anderseniella sp. | reverse complement strand
GGTTGGCAGTGCCAATGGCAGCTTTGACCTGAAGGGGTGTGTTGAAGAAGGTTTCGCAGGCGGCGAGGCGGCGGTGAAGACGCTCGGCAGCAAGGCAGTGAAGACCCTGAAGAAACCTGCGGTCAAAGCCCAGGGGGCAGGTCCAATCCAGCCGATCTGGTTTGCGCCGGCCACCGGCAAGTACAATGAAGGCAACAAGCATTTCATCGACTTCCAGAACGATGTGACGGCAGCCGACCTGGAGCTTGCCCAGCGCGAAGGCTATGAGTCGGTCGAGCACACCAAGCGCTACACGACACTTGGCATGGCAACCGACCAGGGCAAGACGTCCAACATCAACGGTCTCGGGATTATCTCTGACGCAACCGGCAAGCGGATTCCTGAAATCGGCACGACCACGTTCCGGCCGCCTTATACGCCCTACTCGTTTGGCGCCATTGCCGGCACCAAGAAAGGTGAACTGTTTCTGCCGGTCCGGCGCACGGCGGTCTTCGACTGGCACAAGCAGCACGGCGCCACCTGGGAACCCGTCGGACAATGGCGACGAGCGTATTGCTACCCGCGCACCGGCGAGGCCAGGCAGGATGCCATCAATCGCGAAATTCTGACCGTGCGCAACCAGGTAGGACTGCTTGACGCATCAACCCTCGGCAAGATCGAAATCAAGGGGCCGGATGCGGCCAGACTGCTCGACCTCGTCTACACCAACATGTTTTCAACCCTCAAGGTCGGCAAGGCGCGCTATGGCCTGATGATGAACGAAATGGGTTTCCTGATGGACGATGGCGTGACTGTGCGCCTGGGGGATGATCATTTTCTGATGCACACCACGTCCGGCGGTGCCGACAATATTGTCGCGTGGCTGGAAGAATGGTTGCAGACGGAATGGACGTCGTTGAAAGTATTCGTCACGGCGGTGACCGAGCAGTGGTCGCAGTTTGCCATTGCCGGGCCGCATGCCCGCGCGGTGCTCGACACGCTGGACAGTGATATCGATCTGTCGCCGGAGGCTTTCGAGTTCATGAGTTATCGTGAAGGCACACTGGCCGGATATCCGGTGCGGATATTCCGCATCAGTTTCTCCGGTGAACTGTCATACGAAATAGCCACGCCGACAGGGTATGGACGCGGGCTGTGGGACACGCTGATGCAGGCAGGCGCGGCCGAAGGTATCACGGCATACGGCACCGAAGCACTGCACGTCCTGCGGGCTGAAAAAGGCTTCATTGTCATCGGTGATGAAACTGACGGCACCGTGACACCGCATGATGTCGGCATGAGCTGGGCTGTATCAAAAAAGAAGCCTGACTTCATCGGCAAACGCTCGCTTGAGCAGGCTTTTCTGGCATCCGCAGGCCGCAAGCAGCTGGTCGGACTGGAGACCACCGACCCGCAGGAAGTCCTCCCCGATGGCGCCTATGCGGTTGCAGATGTCAATGCCGCAGCGCCCATGAAGACCATCGGGCACGTGACCTCGAGTTATTTCAGCCCGACGCTGCAACGCTCCATTGCGATGGCCCTGATCGAAGGCGGCCAGGCAAGGCTGGGTGAAACGGTTTCATTTCCCCTGGAGGGTGACAAGGTGGTCGAGGCCAAGCTGGTATCTCCGGTTTTCCTCGATGCAGAAGGAAAACGCCAAAATGTCTGACGCAGTCTACACCAGCCCGTTCGCACACCCTGGTGCCCAAGACGGTGCCGCAGAACTGAGCATTGCCATGACCGGGATTACCGATCGCGGCATGATTGATCTGCGAGGCGAGGCCGCTTCGGAGAAATTCAGGCAGGCCGCCAAGGCCGCTCTGGGTGTCGAGTTGCCGCTCAGGCCGCGCAGTTCAGCCAGCAAAGGCGACGTCACGATTTTGTGGCTGTCGGTTGATCAATGGCTGATCTGCTGTCCGCGCGACAAGACGGGCGCGCTGGTCGATACACTCCGCAAAAAGCTCGGCGCGGTTCATTCGCTTGCTGTGGACGTGAGCGATGCGCGTGCCATTATCCGGCTGCAGGGCGACACTGCGCGCGAGGTCATGATGAAAGGATCATCCGTCGACTTTACCCTGCCCGACTACACCGCCGGACTGGTGCGCCGGTTAGTATTCGCCGAAATTGCCGCGCTTGCCCACATCGTGAGCGACACACCCAGCACCATCGATATCTATGTATTCCGCTCGTTTGCGGACTACACGTGGAAGTGGATCGAGGCGACGGCCAAGCCTGCAGCGACAATTGGATTGTTCAGGTCGAACGCACTTTAACGCCGCACCGTTGACAGCCAGTCGAACAGCTTGTCGAAGCCGCCGAACGGATACATGTGCGGACCCATGATCTTGAGTTCAGGACTGGTTGCGTGAAGGGCGGCCAGGTCATTGATGAACTTGTCGGGTGTCGAGACGCTCAGCAGTTTGGTGATGTTCAACGCCTGCTTGCGGATGAAGCGGGCCGAGTTACCAACGCCGCACACAGCGGCATATTTGGCCAGCGTCTTGATGGATGCCGGTCCGGGAATGCCGATAAAGGCCGGCAGATCAATGCCGTTTTCACGCAAGGTTGCTGCCCAGCTCGCCACCGGAGCCGCTTCAAACAGGAATTGCGTGGAGATAAAACCATCCAGGCCGGCGTGCTTGATATAGGCCTGTTTTTCAGTCAGGGCCCGCATCAGCATGGCCTCACCATGGTGTTTGGAAATATCGGTATTGCCTTCCGGGTGCCCCGCCACGCCAAGCGCCTTTGCGCCATTGGCCTCAAATACGCCGGTCTCCATCAGTTGCAGGGCACAGTGATAGTTGCCAACCGGTTCCGGCGCACCACCGCCGAGCACCAGGTACCGGGTCACATCACCAGAACCGGCCAACCGCTCGATACGGCGCTTCAGGTCATCTTCATCGCGGACAAACCGGGCAGGAACATGAGCGACCGGTTCAAGGCCGAACTTTCTGACTTCCGCAACAGCAGTAATCTGGTCTTCAAGGTGCGAGGGATCCACAAGTGCTACAAAAACATGCGTACCGGGTGCAACATTTTGCGCAATCAACGGCAGTTTCTCGGCCTGACGCGGTGTGATCTCCAGCGTCATGTTGTGCAGAAATACCGCAGTTTTCGATTGATTGCCGGAAGCCTGAACGAGTGTTCCAGATGCGATACCCATTGACGTGGTCCTCATAAGCAGATAGCTGCAGATCATGCGGTATTTGTCTATAGGCAGGCATGGTTTTTGCGACTTGGCAGTGACGGATGCGACGCGTTTCGACACAATGTGCTCGGCGTCCGGCGTCGATAGCAGTTCGCGACAAATGAGGGGATTTTCCAAAATCCCTCTCGGCGTTGCCCGCAACTCGAAGAAAGCCCAGGCCGATGTTTGGTGACAAGTCCAGAGACCTGCCAATGCAGATGGCCCTTGTTCTGGTGCCGGAGTTCACATTGTTGCCGGTTACATCGGTGATAGATCCGCTGCGGCTGGCGAACCGGTTATCTGAAAAACAGCTTTATGTGTGGACCATTCATTCAACCGACGGGTCGCCGGTAACGGCGTCGAATGGCATCACACTGGTGCCGGACGGCGATCTGGACGCCATACCCGAACATGCAACCGTGATTGTCTGCGGCGGCACCAATGTTCACCTGTATGGCGATAAACTGCTGTTCAACTGGCTGCGCAAACAGGCCCGGCGCGGCACTGATCTGGGTGCGGTGTGCACCGGTGCACAATTGCTGGCGATGGCCGGATTGCTGAATGGATATACCTGCACGATTCACTGGGAAAACCAACCGGGGTTCATCGAGGAGTTTCCGGACATCGATGTGACTTCCGGCCTGTTCGAAGTCGACCGTGACCGGTTTACCGGCGCAGGTGGAACATCGGCTCTGGACATGATCCTGTCGCTGATATCGGCGCAGCACGGGGCCGCTCTTGCCTCCAGCGTTGCCGAAAACATCCTGCATTCGCCGATCAGGCAACCTGACGAACATCAACGGATGTCGCTGCCTGCGCGTATCGGTGCGCGCCACCCGAAGATGGTCGGTATCATCGAACAGATGGAAAACAACCTGGAAGATCCGCTGTCGCCCAGCCTGCTGGCGCGGCAGGCCGGTCTGTCAACGCGGCAACTGGAAAGGTTGTTCCGGCGCTATCTGGATCGCTCACCGAAACGCTATTATCTTGAGCTTCGGCTGAAGAAGGCGCGCTCCTTATTGCTGCAAACCAGCATGTCGGTGATCAATGTGGCACTGGCGTGCGGGTTTTCTTCGCCATCACATTTTTCAAAATGCTACCGCGCCTATTATTCGCGCACACCGTATCGCGAGCGTGGCATGCCGAACAGCACAATGGCCGAAGATTAGGGCACATCCCCTAACCGTCCCCGCGACGCGCAGCAGGCAAGGTCAGCATGGTGTGCAGGCCGCCGAGATCGCTGGTGGCTAGAAACAGTTTGCCACCGTACATGGAAGCGGTTTCACTGACGATCGACAGGCCCAGCCCGGAACCGGGCTTGGTTTCATCCAGCCGCTGGCCGCGCTCCATTGCAAGAACCGCCCCGCCATCGGGCAGGCCCGGCCCATTGTCTTCCACGCACACATCAATCCAGGCAATCCGGTTGTCGATGGGAGATGCTGACGGGCGCACGCATACGGCTATCTGGCCATTGGTCCACTTGAAGGCATTGTCCAGCAGATTGCCGACCATCTCCTCCAGATCCTGGCGCTCGCCGCGGAACCAGACGCCGGTGTCATATTTGGTACCGACCGAGATTTTCCGGTCGATGTGAATGCGTTCCAGGGTGCGCACGATTGCCTGCACCACATCGCTGGCGTCGGTTGCTGAACCGATTGTCGTGGCGCGCGCGGCCCGCCGTGCGCGG
>JBDNEZ010000375.1:0-12214 GCA_041690095.1 Anderseniella sp. | reverse complement strand
TCGCAAGGCCGCCTACACTCAGGGCGGCGAAAACCACAAATGCGATTTTCGTCATTTCCGGGCTTAATTCCATTTCGAGTCCTGCCTCTTGATTTCACGTTGATCAGCCGGCGTATTCTTCATCAGCCACTTCGGCGTTTTCCAACGCCGTTGCCAGCCGTGCCTCTTCGCCGTAATAACGCGCACGGTCCCAGAAATTCGGTCGTGCAATGCCGGTTGAGCGATGTCTGCCCACGATCTTGCCATCGGCGTCTTCGCCGACAATCTCGTAGACGAACAGATCCTGAGTAATAATCACGTCACCTTCCATGCCGACAACTTCGGTTACATGGGTAATGCGGCGCGAACCGTCCCGCAGCCGGGCAGCCTGAACAATCACGTCAATGGACCCGGTAATCATTTCCTTGATGGTCTTTGAAGGAAGCGAGAAGCCCCCCATGGTGATCATCGATTCGAGACGCGACAGGGCTTCGCGCGGTGAGTTGGCGTGAAGCGTGCCCATTGAACCATCGTGGCCGGTATTCATGGCCTGCAGAAGGTCAAAAGCCTCGGGTCCGCGAACCTCGCCGACAATGATCCGTTCAGGTCGCATGCGCAGACAGTTCTTGACCAGGTCACGCATGCTTATCTCCCCCTCGCCTTCCAGGTTGGGGGGGCGTGTTTCAAGGCGTACAACATGCGGTTGCTGAAGTTGAAGCTCAGCGGCATCTTCGCATGTAATCACACGTTCTTCGTGGTCAACATATCCAGTCAGACAGTTCAAAAGTGTTGTTTTGCCTGAACCTGTACCGCCCGACACAAGCACATTGCAGCGTACCCGGCCAATGATCTTCAGTATTTCCGCACCATCAGGCGTAATGGAACCAAATTTCACCAGATCGTCCAGACGCAGACGATCTTTCTTGAATTTACGAATAGTAAGTGCAGCACCATCAATTGAAAGCGGAGGCGCAATTACGTTAACACGCGACCCATCCATTAAACGGGCATCGCAAATCGGGCTGGCTTCGTCAACGCGACGGCCGACCTGGCTGACGATACGCTGACAGATATTCAATAATTGAACGTTATCACGGAACTTGATGCCGGCATCCAGCACCTTGCCATCAACTTCAATGAAGCAGGTATTTGCTCCATTGACCATGATGTCGGAGATATCATCGCGCGCGAGAAGTGGCTCCAGAGGTCCGTAGCCCAGAACATCATTGCAAATGTCTTCGAGCAGTTCTTCCTGCTCGGCGATCGACATTGCAACGTCCTTGAGAGAAATGATCTCAGTGACAATGTCGCGAATTTCATCGCGCGCCGCATCGCGGTCCAGTTGCCCCAGTTGGGTCAGATCAATTGCATCAATCAGTGCATTGAAAATGATCGTCTTGACGTCGTAGTAATTAGCCGAACGCTCCTTCCGGCCGGTTCGCACAGGCCTCGGCGGTGCGATCTTTGCGGGTATGACTTCCTGCGCCACTACATCCGGACCAGCCGCACTCGCCTGTGCGATGGCAGTCCCACCCAAGTCCAGCCCCGGAATAATCTGTGGCTTTGCCGCCGGCTGTGAAACCTGCTGCGGCGCGCTTGCAGGCGGCGCAGGCTGCACAGTTGGCTTAGGTGTTGGACCTTCTCCGCGTTTACCAAACATCACTTCTTCCTCAGCATTGGCAGAAGTCTGGAAAGTGCGGAACCACCTTTGCTCTTGACGTCGCGCTCGGTACTTTTACCAACCAGTATCTGGCCAAGCATCGCAACTTGCCCGGCGGCTTTGGATTTCGGACCTACGTCAGCAATCATCTCGCCATTGCTGGCTGCTGTGCCAAACACGTGCGCGTCAAATGGAATGACCACCGCCGGCTCAACACCGATGGCCTTGGCAAACTCACCTACCGGTATTTCCGGACGCTTTTGCACGCCGACCTGATTGAGAACAACCAGCGGAGCCTTGTCATTGGGCCGCGCCGCAGTGAGGAAATCAAAAATATTCTTGGTGTTTCGCAGAGAGGCCAAGTCGGGCGTGGATGTAATGATCACCTCATCTGCATTGGTGAGAAGTTCTTGCGACCAGGCAGTCCACAGGTTGGGGATATCAAGAACAACCAGCGGAGCGCTCGAACGGATTGCGTCAATAATCGGCTCCAGATGATCGCCATCAATGTTCATGGATTTTTCGATTTGAGCCGGAGCTGATAGTAGATTCAGTCGCTCACTGCATTTGGTCAGCAGTCGCTCAAGCATTGTCTGGTCAATGCGATCAGAAGAAGCAAGTGCTTCTGCCATACCGTGAGCGGGGTCCTGGTTGAAGTTCAAGCCTGCCGTTCCAAAGGCAAGATCGAGATCAGTTATGATCGTATCGATCTGGTATTCGCCGGAAGCAAGTGACGCCACGTTGTGGGCAATAGTACTGGAACCGACCCCGCCTTTTGCCCCGATGAAAGCCAGGATGCGGCCGATCGGCTCAGAACCGGGCTCATTGAACAGTGAACTGACTGCATCAATGACCTGCAACTGGTGAACAGGTGCCACAAGATATTCGCTAAGGCCTTGACGGATCAACTCCCGATACAAGATCACGTCGTTTACATGACCGATCAGAATAACCTTTGTAGAAGCATCACAGACCTGCGCCAGTTGACTCAGTTCCGACAGTATCTCATCGCGATGAGAATCCGTTTCCAGAATGAGCACATCGGGTGTGGTTGCCTGACTGAAAGCTTGCGCTGCCGCCATTATTCCACCTTCGCGCAGGTCAACATGGGCACGGGCCATTCGGCGATCATTAATCGCCTGCTGCATCACGCCAACCGTCGCCTGAGTTGTGCAGAATATCGAGATATTGACACGCGGCACCGCAGCAACAATTGGTGCTCCCTGATCGGTCGCGATGGCTTGAGGTTCAGGTAAGTTCATGGTTTGCACTCTTGTCTTTTAATTGTTACTGAGCCACTTCACTTGACTTGGCTTGGGCTTGAGAAGCCTGGGCTGCGGTTGTGTCTTCACCGCCGATATACTTCTTGAAGACTTCATTACGCCTGCTTGCGCTTGCCGAAGTGGACGTACGCGGAGTCTTGAAATCCTCTGGATTGGCGACCATGGCGGCAAGATTGTGCTGCCCGGAACATCCAAAGTTCTTGTAATTCTCGTTGGAAGAAGTTTCAGAAAGGTTTTCACTCCAGTCGCCACATTCGCTGGTTACTGCAAATTTGCGAATGAACGACATCAAAACAGGTGACCGGACGCCGCCTTTGTAGGAAGTATGCTTGATACGATGTGGAGCAACGCCCTCGCGCTCCAGCAACTGCGCTACATTTGCCGCAACCGCATTGCCAACCATGCCGCCTGCCGGACGGCGCACATGAACCTCGGCAGCCTCTGTCTCGATGACCTGGTGTGCAAAGCGCTTGATCGCGTCCTGTTCTTTCAGGCTGAGCTTGGCAGACCGGGTCGGTATTTGAAGTTTCACCGTGCCCTTGGCCACCTCGATCGGATGATTTTCATAGTGCATCTGAGGCATGTAGACATCATCGACGCCACCGGACATCTGATTCTGGCAGGCAGTCAATGCCAGAAGGGCAACAGCCGGAGCCAGGGTGCGCATCGCGATGCGGGACTTTGATACAAACGTGTTCATTCTCAATCTCCGTGGGCTGCCGTTATTCGACGATGAAGCCGAAATTGCCGTGATAGATGGATCCTTTTCCGGTACCGCTGCCCTGGTGGCCATACATCTTGTTCAGACGGCCAAACAGTATCGTCTGACGGTCAGTGGCGACCGAAAGCGTTTCGGCGGGGTTCGTCAGTTCGCGCTCATTCACCGGCTTGACTATGAACGGAGTCACCATGACAGTGAGTTCGGATGTGTTCTTCTGGAAGTCGCGTGAGCGGAACAATTGTCCGAGAATTGGCAGATCCTTGGCACCAGGAATACCCGCAATCTGCTGGCGCGTCTGATCCCGGATAAGACCGGCCATGATCATCGAGCCACCGGACGGCAACTCAATGGTGGTTTCTGCCTTGCGCGTGGTAAGGCCCGGAAGGGTAAGTCCCTGCACTGAAATACCGTTTTGGGGTGTCAGTTCCGAGACCTCGGTGTTGATCTTCAGGCTGATGCGTCCTGAAGACAGAACGACGGGTGAATAGCCCAGAGCGACACCGAACTCCTTGAACTCCACCGAGATGGTGTTGTTATCCACGGCAACGGGAATCGGAAATTCACCGCCAGCCAGGAATTTTGCGCTTTCACCCGAGATCGCCGTCAATGTTGGCTCGGCCAGCGTGCGCAGCAAGCCGTCCTGCTCCATTGCCTGGATAAAGGCATCAATGCTGTTGCCGTATGTGAGCCGGCTACCAACCGCTGTAGTGCCACCCAGACCGGAAATAGGATTGAGCGGTAAGGTCGCTGCGCCCGCCAAAGCACCGTTCAACGCAAACGGATTGCCCGTCAGCATTCCAGCGGCAAAGCTTCCCGATGAGAAGGCAGCATTGTAGTCAACGCCAAGCTGCTTCAATACATCACGTTGTACTTCTGCAATGCGAACCCGAAGCGTAACCTGCTCACGTGCAGCAATTGTCATGGCTGAGACAACTTTTGCAGACCCGTCGACGCCACCTGCACCGAGAAAGCGCGCAGTGAGGTCGGTTGCCTGTTTGGCCTCGCCAGCCGATGCGGCGACACCGCGCAGGATGATACTGTCAGCGACCGTATCGATTTTGATCTGATTGTCCGGCAGGGTACGATCAAGCAGCTGTTTCAGCGCTTTGGTATCTACCGCAACTTCAATATCCAGATTCAGAATCTGTCGCCCGGCGTTGTCAAAGAAGAAGATGTTGGTCTGACCATTGGCCTTGGCAAATAGATAGGCCGTAGTGCGGGTGCGAACCACCGCGTCAACAATTGCCGGATTTCCAACAAGGACATCCTTGGCGGCAACGGGTAGCCGAATCGCCACCGATTTGTTCAGCCCCATTCGCAAAAATCGGGATTCACCGGCTGCATATGCAGGTGCAAGGCTCGCAATGACCAGCATCAGGGATATTGCAAGCGCAACCATCAGCGAGACAATTGCACTGAATTGTGTCTTGGTGCCCATATCTAGCCTGGGCAAGCTGAGGAGTGAAGGGAACATTTATTGTCTGCCTTACTTTGTATTCGCGACCTGATTCACGATGCCGTAGCGGAATTGCTTGACGGTGGCCTTTGAGCCACGCGCGTATTGTTCAGAAACCTTTGGGCCATCGTCGCCGAGTTTCCTGTCACCGGCGTCTGCGAGGGAACGCAATGCGAGTGACAATTGGCCCGAACTTTCGACCAGTGCGAGGATTTCAGATTGCTTGGGCTCAAGCTCAAGAGTTGCGGTCTTGCCTACGATTACCTGACCACCATCGCCGGTGATCTTGATTTGCTGATCAATTGCCAGAACACGGACATTGGTGAGAACTGTATCGGATATGTCGCGGTTGCCGTTCGCCTTGCGGGTAAGTAGAACGTCGACCCGGTCATTGGGCAGAATAAAACCACCTGCCCCCGTTTCCGCAGATACGCGGATCGAAATTGCCCGCATGCCCTTGGGCAGGACAGCCGCCATAAAGCCGGCATCGCCTGTTTCAACAATTCGCCGCTTGTTCAGCGGCTCACCTTCAAACAAGGCGGCACGGGCACGGGCGCCCTTGAGTTTCTCAAAAAAATCCGAGTTGGCGTTTTTCGCCACCATGAATTCGCCAATTTCATCTGCTGGCCAGTCTTTCCATCCCAGGTTGGATGAATCCAGCACATCACCGACGCGAACATCTTTAAGTGTGACGAGCACCGGGGTCATGGCGATCTTGTTGACCTCCACGACTTCAGGACTTTGTGGCTGCCCCAGGAAGCCATTGGCCAAAAACGCCGCCGCCCCGGCAGCAACTACCGCCACGCCCATGACGAGGACACGTGATTTACTCATCTGATCACTCTCCAGTAGGAACCGAAGTTCGTTCGAATATCTCCACTGCAGAATGATTGCGAAACGTCAAATTATGGTTAACCGGCACTAAACAATCTTAGATTTGCCCAAATTCCATAATGCTGCCGCCTTTACGCCGAGCACCCGCTCATCGCGGGCACCAGGAAGCTCAGCCAAAAATTTGCATGTTTGCTGGTTCCAGCCACCAGCTGTGCCTGAATGCAAACAGAGCACCTGCGGCAATAGCTATGCCGTATGGTATATCAATGGACGTCTTTATTCTTGATTTTACCTGTTCAAAGCCGCGAAGCTCAAATTCAAGCCTGATCCACCACCAAAATTTCATGGCAAGGGCGAGAACTCCGCCCGCCAATGTCATGACAACTAAAAACTCCATGACTTGTCCGGTTCCCAACCACAAGGCAGCAACACTCAGTAGTTTCGCGTCGCCGCCGCCAATATAACTGAATGCAAACAACCCAAATCCAAATACCAGAACCAGCGCGGCCACCGCAACATGCCAACCTATCTGCTCAAGCGGCATTCCTGCCAGAAACGCCGCTCCAAAAAAACTTATGCCGATCAGAACATTCAGCCAGTTTGGTATCTTCATGGTGACGCAGTCACCTATGCCCGCCACAATCATCAGGGCGGGAAACAGTGTAAACAATAGAATTTCAACCATGGCAGTTTATCTCTCCGTGCTGTCGTTCACTTGGCTCGTAAAAGTGCCGGCAAAGGAACTTCACGACTGCGGCAAAGCTCTCATGATTGCGGTAAAGAGGTGGTTAAATGTTTGGCAGATTCAACTGAATGAGCTGCAGATATCCAGACCGAATAAGCGCATTGTTGTTTGCCAGAAAAGCGAAAGCCGCCAGTACTAGACCGGCGGCTTAGCGAGCCTCCCTGAAAATTCAAATTGTTGACGAGGCTCTGTCGCCAACAATGCCGTCCTGACTTTTTATTTAAGCACAGCACTAATTGAGTTGAAGGTCGCTGTCAGGTTGGTTTTGATTGTAGGCATAACAGCAACCAGAGCAAGGCCCGTAGCAGCGGCAATGAGGCCATATTCAATGGCAGTAGCACCAGATTCGTCTTTAAAGAAACGTGCGAACATAATTCTCTCCTTTGTTTACTCACAGATTACAAGGGCTTCAGAACAAACACTTCGAGGGATTATCCCGTCAGGGTCTGTCGCTTGAACCGAGGGCCAACCTAGGCTCCTGCCATTAACATCAAGTAAATAGTCAATGCAAATTTGCAGATAACAACCAATTTTTCAAGAATGGAAAACAAATTATTACTTTTCAAAATTAGAACCATATAATATTAAAAATATACACAATAATATTTACACATATAAATGTTTTTCTTTTAAACTCCAACTGTAAGTCAATGCGATCAAGATAAGCAATCGGATCAGCCGTTTTCGTTTAGGCGGGGATTTGGGCACGCTCCGCTCACTCGCCAGCAAGGCGTCTGTCTATTATGATGACGCACACCGGCGAATTGTGAAGATCCATGCAGTCGGAATTCTCCATCGTAAGGGTTCATTCACCATTTTCAGGTGTTATGAGTGCTGTAAATAGGCACTACGCTGTCTGGTGTCGTCAAATTGATCATGCAGACAAGGATAGTTATGCAGATGAACTCCCTCGCAACGACCCGTAAATTGTTTTTCGGTGCCGCGCTCGGCCTGACTGGAATGCTGGCTCTATCCGGCGTTGTCATGGCGGATGCTACCGTTAGACTGGATGTGGATGATGCAAAACTGATCAAACTGGCTGGAGAAGCATCAACGGTAGTGGTTTCCAATCCGATGTTTGCCGATGCCAGCATCCAGGGAGACAAGTTGATTGTCATTGGCAAGAACACCGGCCGCACAAAAATCATCGTGCTTGATCTTGACGGAAATCAACTCGCAAACATGATGATAAAGGTACAACGCGCCGAAGATCAGGTCGTCAGTGTTTATCGTGCCGGGCAGCAATATACCTTTACCTGCGAACCATTTTGCGATCAGACCCTCACTGTTAATGACGAAATCGGCCAATTTAAAGCCCTCTCTGAGCAGATTGATCAAAAAACCGGCCACTCCACTGGCGCAGCATCGACCGGCGGCAACACCGCAACTGAATAGCACTGAGACTGCGAGAGGATGAGCGTCCGGCAAACACCCCGCTTGCGAGGACACTACAAATAGGCTGCGACTGACCAGGTCTGTAATACCGACGGCAGCAATTATACCAAAGACAACAAATATTGACTCACCGAATCTCTTTTCGGGACGCATGAGCTGCATGGATCAGGAACTGCCGCCTGTTTGCGCCCGGGGCCGTTGTCGCAAACCAACAACATCAAAACAGATTTTGATAGCCTCAAAGCCCTCGCACGAAATCTTTCGTGTCACTTTTTTCGCGAAACCCGGCATCTACTTTTTGCATGAGGTTCTCCGCAGTGCCAAACATCAGGCGCTTTCAGAGCACCAAGAATTCAATTGAACTCATAAATTTTTTATAATCACTTGAAAACAATCAGGTTTTCTATTTTTAGGCGATCCAACCAAAAATAGAAAACCTGATCTACAGTTCTGTTTTGGTAACTGAACTCTTACCAAAATGCCTAAGATTTGTCGAGCGTCTCTCACTCTATATAAGGGGCATTCCCGTATTCTGGCCCCGAAATTGCAGATGAATCCAACAGTTGTTTCATCCAACGATTGTTGCATCCGGCAATTATCCGCGCGGTCGGCGGTTCGACATAACGGCTAAGCCCGGTTGTAATTTTACAGCGGGGTTCAGAATTCGGGAGACGAGCATGATCTTGGCAGTGCACAAGCGCTTGAACCGCCTGCGAAAAAGGTTTCGCAAGGATGACGGTGGTGCGACGGCAGTTGAATTTGCGTTCGTCGGCGCACCGTTCCTGTTTCTCCTGCTGGCCACATTTGAAACCGGCATAACTTTTTTCTCCGAGTACGCGATCCAGAGTGCAACAACAACGACATCCCGGCTGATCCGCACCGGACAGGCTCAAAATGGCGGGTTCTCAGCCAGTCAGTTCAAAGAAAAATTTTGCGAAAACCTTCCATCGGTCCTGGATTGCAGCAAAGTCTACATAAATGTCGAAGTCCGCAACACTTTCTCTGATGCCAGCAACCGGGCTGAAGCGTCAAGCGATGGGGAATTAAGCGAGAGCATTACTACCGCTGCGGCTTTTGATCCCGGCAAAGCAGGTGATATCGTGGTCGTCGAAACGTTTTATGAATGGAAGTTGTTCTCTCCGCTATTGATGGAGTTGCTCAACGTGAACGGCACCACTACCGCGCCACCGCATTGGCTGGCCAATCATGGTGACGAAAAACGCCTCGTGCGCGGTGTAGCTGTATTTCGCAACGAACCGTTCGACTGAGGCTCCGCCACAGGCAGCACTCTCACAGTTCCATCCGCTCAGGAAACCACAGCAATGAACAATTCGCCAACCGACAGACCCTTAAACACACAGGCGGGTTTTATCAGCAAACTCGCGAGCTTTGGCCACAAGAAAGACGGTGTGGTCAGCATCGAGGCGGCACTCTTGTTCCCGTTCATGATTTTATTGCTGCTGGGAATGATGGACGTGTCATATGGCATTTCGCTCAAACGAAAAGTCACCGTAGCTGCAAGCGCAGTTGTTGACCTCACAACCCAGGAAACCGCCGTTGTTTCACAGGCAGATCTGGATCAGTTCATTCTGGCTGCTGATGCCATCCTGAAACCGTTGTCCTCAGGAGGCACAAAAGTGGAGTTGGTAAATTATCGCCGCTCCGGAAATGACGTAAAGCAAGAGTGGGCTCATTCGCGTGGGGGTTGCGGCAGCACGCCCCCAAGCATGTCCGGTACAACGCTCGACAAACTGACACAGGAGAACAACGACGTTGTCCTTGCGCGGGTCTGCCTGAGTTTCCAACCGCTGGTCGGATATGTCATCGGGTCCGACCCATGGACGGTTGAAGAAACAGTTGCACAACGCCCGCGAAACGGCCGTACGCTTGACTGCAGCAATTGTTGAGCTCGCGCTCCCGCGTAAAATCTGCCTCGCCAGCCGTCAGACAGCCCATGAGGTTATGGTTCCTTCGGTAAAATGCCTGAAGGGCCTTTACTTTTCATCCGCGCATGGTCAAACCACTATCTCTGATTGGTTGTATTGTCAGCCACCGGTTGTGGATGCAGCAAAGTCCATAATGCGGTCCTGGCAGGATAGAAGCGATCCGGTTTTTGATTTTGGTTGTGACAACCAGAAACCATCCTGATCCAGACGGTATTGAGACAAGCGTGGCCGCAGACAGCCTTAAACAGTCCACTCAATCGGTCGGGCCAGCCAGTCTCGTATTGGCAGTTACCGTCTGGTCACTTAGTGCAATTGCGTTTGGATATGCATTTTTCCAGCGTGTCGCACCCAGCGTCATGGTGCCGGATCTGATGGCAGAGTTCGCCGTCACCGGGGCAGTCATGGGGCAACTCTCGGCATTGTATTTTTATCCCTATGCCGTGATGCAAATGCCCATCGGGGCCCTGCTCGATCGCTATGGTGCAAGGCTCATGCTCACTATTGCCTTGTTGCTTGCTGGTGCCGGCAGCATTGTATTCGGAACGGCGACAAGCGTTAACATGGCCTATACCGGGCGGTTCATGGTGGGCGCGGGCTCAGCCGTTGGTTTTATCGCCAGCATGGCACTTGCGGCCAAATGGTTTCACCCCAGGCACTTCGCCCTGCTGACCGGCCTTGCAATGTTTTTCGCCATGATTTGCGGCATTGTCGGCCAGGCTCCACTGGCACTTGCCGTGGAGGCATTGGGATGGCGCCAGACCATGATCTGGGCCGGCGTTTTTGCCGCCGGGCTGTCGCTTGCGATCGCGCTCATTGTACGCGACTCCCCCGGTCCGGGCACTGCAGAACAGGCAATTGACAACCAGTGGTCAAAAATCTGGTCCGGCCTGAAAGACACCATGAAACGCAACGAGATCTGGCGCATTGCAATTGTCGCAATGAGCATGTCGGGGCCCATGCTGGCGCTTGGCGGGTTGTGGGGGGTGCCATTCCTTGCCGGTGCCTATGAGCTGGATCGGCCAACCAGTGCGATCTACACATCGCTTTCCCTGCTCGGCTGGGCCTTCGGCGCACCGTTGGCAGGTTGGTTGTCCGACCGGATTCGGCGCAGAAAAGCTCCCCTGGTTATTGGCACCGCCCTCAATTGCGGGTTACTCGCAATCATCGCCTTTGTCCCGGATATCAGCCTGACTTTCATGGCCATTGCGTTGTTTTTGTCGGGGCTCACGGGTGGCTGCATGGTCATAACCTTTGCGCTGGCACGCGAAGTGTCCAGCAAGCGCCTGCATGGCTCGGTTTCAGGCCTGGTCAACGGCATGACGGTGGGTGCAGGCGCCATCCTGCAACCCATCATCGGCTGGATGCTTGACTTGCGCTGGGACGGAACAATGCAGGCGGGCGCGCGGATCTACCAGACCTCTGACTACAGGTTCGCATTCATCAGTTTGGTGATTTGCTCGGGAACCGGGTTTCTGTTTGCTCTCACCTTGCGTGAAACGAAGTGTCAGTCGCTGGTGTGAAATCAACCACATGGACCCATCAAACGCCTCTGCAAAAGTAAAAAATGCTCCAGAGCCAGGCCCTGGCTCAGTCCGCCGTCCAGGCCTTAACGGGTAAACCACGCTTCAGCCATCCCGGCCCGGCGCGTGAGCCCATCATGCCCTCGGAAACGTCAACCACATTTGTAAAACCGGCCGTGGACAAAATCTGCCGCATGTGAGCGCTGCGTCCGCCGGTTGCACAGATCAGGGCGACCCTGCCGGCACGATTACCGCCCAGCGCATGCGCCAGCTTTCTGACAAAGCCTGCTTCGTGCATTGATATGGCAAGTGCCGGTTGTGCCAGTCCGGTCTGCTGCCATTCACTGCGCGTACGGATGTCCACCAGAATAATTTCACCCTTGTCCGCGGCGGCCAGCGCAGCCGGTGCCGATATTATACCGGAAGATGCATGCAGCACCGGAACAGTCGCTGCGGCAAGCAGCGACGAAACCAGGAGCGCAGCCAAATGTCGACGATTCAATCCCATGACCCGAGTATTGCCACTGCGGCGAACAGGTTTCAAATCAAAGTTCCGCGACCAGATTGTACAACCGTTGATAATTTTCGTGGGTTGACGCCGTTTTGACCCGCTGTTGTCATGCGACACAGTCAGTTCAATTGGTGTGCAGGAAATGCGTCAGTTGCTTAGAGCAT
>JBDNEZ010000374.1:0-5584 GCA_041690095.1 Anderseniella sp. | reverse complement strand
CTGGCGGCATCGATCTCGGGCCGGTCGGTCGGCGGCCCCGCCAAGGTTGCAGTATTCTCTTCTGCGCTGTTTGGAACAATGTCCGGCAGCCCGACCTCCGACGTCGTCGCGACCGGTTCCATCACCATTCCGATGATGAAGCGGCTTGGATACGATAAGGCACTTGCCGCAGGGGTCGAAGTCGCATCTTCGACAGGGGGCAGCCTGCTCCCGCCGGTTATGGGTTCTGCAGCTTTCATAATGGCCGAAATGATCGGGGTTGGATACGGAGAGATCGTGCTGGCTGCGATTTTGCCTGCGATCCTTTACTATGTGGGCATCCTGACGCAGGTCCACCTCAGATCTGTCGCACTCAACCTCGCGCCGCTGGATCCATCCCAGGTGCCACCGCTTCGCCAGACCATGCAGAAGGGCTGGCACTTTCTGGTGCCACTGGCCGGTCTCGTTGTCCTGCTCGTGATGGGTTATTCTCCGACAATGGTGGCTGTATTCAGTGCGGTCGCCGTGTGGTGCGTTTCGCTGCTGAGGCCGGGGCAACGCATGGGTCTGGGCCTGACCATCGAGGCGCTTTCGGATACTGCCATACGCATGATCGGGGTTACAGGGGCATGTGCTGCTGCCGGTCTGGTGATCGGCGGGATCACGATGACCGGACTGGCGTCGAAGTTCTCCTATATTGCCTTCGCACTGGCAGGCGATCACACGATACTCGTCCTGCTGCTGAGTGCCGCAGTTACCATCGTTCTCGGACTGGGAATGCCCACGCCGAGCGCCTATGTGCTGGCAGCAGTTCTGGTTGGGCCAACCCTGGTGAATGAATTCGGATTTCCGGAACTGAATGCCCATCTCTTCCTGCTGTATTTTGCCGTGATGTCGGCAATGACGCCGCCTGTTGCCGTTGCCGCGTATGCGGCTGCCGCCATCTCCGGGGCCAACCCGCTTCGTATCGCTGTGGTTGCGATGCGGTTCTCAATTGTTGCGTTTGTGGTGCCGTTCATGTTCGTCATAAACCCGATCATGCTGCAGCCGTTCGCAAGTGTTGAGGCGTTCGTAGTCAGCGCCGGCCTCACGCTGGGGTGCATCCTGATTGCTTTTGCGTCGGAAGTTGACTGGCCCGGCGCCTCTTCGTGGTTTGCAAGAATTGCCATGATAGTATCTGCAATCCTGATCACCGTCCCGCACTCGACGCTGAAGATAGCCGGTGGGGTATTGGGCGTCGCAGTGCTGGTTTTCACGCTCAAACGGCTTGGCCTGGCCGGCTTCAAGACACCCATGAACTCTAACAGAAAGTGACACACGGCTATTGGTGCCGGTGAGCAATTGAAAGGTGGCGCTATGTTTATCGATTACAGAAAAGTTGATCGGCTGATTGATCTTTTGCTCGATGAGGATGTGAATTACTACGATCTCACAGCCAAGATCATGATCGATGAAGACGCAGTCGCAAAGTTTGGAATGAACGCGCGCGAGCCGATCGTACTGTGCGGATTGAAGGTTGCGGAAATGATCTTCCGGAAGCTCGACCCCGATTGCAGTTTTACAACGTCCCGCAAGGATGGTGACCGGATCGCGACAGGCGAGACGTTCGCGGTCATTGAAGGCAACGCGCAGGCGCTGCTTACGGCCGAGCGTGTCGCTTTGAATGTAGTCCAGCGGCTTTCGGGAATTGCGGCAATGGCAGCCGAATACGTAGCGAAGATCGAAGGCACCGGTGCTGTCCTGCTCGACTCTCGCAAGACGACACCAGGGCTCAGGAATCTGGAAAAGTATGCAATTGTCTGTGGGGGCGGGCGCAATCATCGCCTTGGTCTCGACAATGGGATCATGCTCAAGGACAATCATATCGCTGTAGCAGGCAGCATTACCGCAGCAGTGAAACGTGCCAAGACCCACGCGCCGGTTCTCACCAAAATCGAGATTGAGTGCGATAATCTCGATCAGGTTCGCGAGGCGCTCGATGCCGGGGCAGATATCATCATGCTTGACAATATGAGCATTGAAGACATGCGCGAAGCAGTGAAAATGTCGGCTGGGCGTGTGCCTCTGGAGTGTTCCGGCGGCGTTCGCCTGGACACCATACGCGCCAAGGCGGAAACAGGGGTTGATTACGTTTCGGTTGGTCGAATTACACAATCTGCCCCCTGCGTGGACATCGGTCTCGACGAGGTCTGAACCGGGTCGGGAAGCGGAATTGAAGGAGATTATATGCGTCCAGGCACCCTTTTTCTCATTGTCGGGCCCAGTGGTGTCGGCAAGGATACGCTGCTCGATGGTGCCCGCGAACGGTTAGTCGGGAACCGCTGGTTCCTGTTTGCCCGGCGCATTATCACGCGGCCTGCCGATGCCGGTGGTGAAGACCATAGCCCTGCTACCAGCGATGAGTTCGATCAGCTTCTGGCATCCGGCAGGCTGATGCATCATTGGTCAGCCCACGGACTGCGCTACGGTGTTCCGATTTCGGTCAAATCCCACCTCGACGCCGGCATCAATGTCGTCTTGAATACGTCGCGCAAGGAACTTGCCGCGTTTCGCAAGATGCATTCCGAGGTCGTTGTCATCCATATCTCGGCTTCTGCTGCTGCAATCGAAACTCGTCTGCGTACCAGGGGACGGGAATCAGACGTCGAAATTCAGGGCCGGCTGGCGCGAATGACCGACAGTATGGATGCGAAAAGTGGCACTCTCGAGCTTGTCAATGAATCAACGCCGGAGGTGGGTGTATCGAACCTTGTCGATCTGATTGCAGGTTCCTGCGATCTCAAGGCGTACGTACAACGGTTTCCTGCAGATTTCGGCAATCGCGCAATGTGCCTGATTCATTCGGGTAACCCCATTGCCTCGCGCTTGCTGTCTGGGTGTGAAAGAGTGGTGCTCAGTGCGGGTTCAAAATCCGTGGTGGCTGAACTTGGCACAACTGACAACGACTCCATGGTGGCCGTCGATGCCTGCGCGTTGTCAAATGTGAGCCTCTCCGCGCTGTCCGTGAACGAAGGTGATGCTGTCGAGATCATACGTTCGCCTTCACCAAAAAGCCGGGGCATTCTGCAAAAGAAAATCCGCGGTGCCGAACTGGATGACGACGAAATGGAGGCATTTGTTCAAGACCTGGTTCGTGGACGTTTCAGTGCGTCGGAAATTTCAGGTTTTCTGGTTTCCGCGTCAAAGAATTTGAGCCTCGGCGAGGTCATCGCGCTGACCCGGGTTCGGGCGCAATTCGCACACCGGCAGAACTGGGAGTCAGATGTTGTCGTGGACAAGCATTCCATGGGCGGCATACCAGGCAATCGAATAACGCCGATCATAATCCCGATAGTCGCTGCCTACGGGTTGGTCAGTCCGAAAACGTCGTCTCGTGCGATTACATCGGCTGCCGGAACGGCAGACATGATGGAAGTTCTGTCGCGGGTGGATTTGTCGCCGGATGAGATGAAGCGGGTGGTCTCGCAGACGGGCGCCTGTATTGCCTGGAACGGCAAACTGACCCATTCACCTGTTGATGATGTCATGAATGCCATCAATCGACCGCTCGGCCTTTCGTCAGCGTTACTGGATGTGTCCTCGATCCTGTCCAAGAAGCTTGCTGCCGGGTCTACCCATGTCCTGATCGACCTGCCCATCGGTCCACAGGCGAAGACCACGTCGGTGCAGGATGGCGAAGCACTCGCACTTCTCTACACGCAGGTGGGAGAAGGTGTTGGTCTGAAGGTAAAGGTCAACATAACCGACGGGACACAGCCGATCGGACGCGGGGTCGGTCCGGTGCTTGAAACCATCGATGTGATCAAGATACTCAAACGTGAACCGGATGCACCGATTGATCTGCAAAAAAAAGCCATTGGCTATGCCGGTCTGCTGCTGGAATGGGCCGGTAAAGTGGACGAAGGCAAGGGAGAATCCGTGGCGTTGGACCTGCTTTCTTCCGGCAAGGCGTATGAAAAATTGCTGGAAATTGCGCAGAGTCAGGGAGCGCATGGTGGTCGGCTTGATCCAGGCTCATTCCAGTATTCGGTTCGCTCGGATGACATGGGTATCGTAGACAAAATTGACATCCGGCGACTGGCCGGCATCGCGCGAGCAACCGGCGCTCCGGTGGACAAGGCAGCCGGTGTCGAGATTTATTGCGAACTGGGTGCTTGCGTGGACCGCAACGATGAGATCATGCGAATTTTCTCATCCAGCCAGGCTGGTCTGGACGATGCAAAAGCTGCAGTTCTGAACGGCAGCCCGGTTGTGTCAACAAGACAGGTGTAATACCAGATCCAGGCGTTACTGACAAAAGCGTCGTGTGGTGTGCATGCAGGTAACGCTGGTCTCGTTTCTGATCCGGCAATGCCACGCCCCCCGCCGGCCTGTTTGCAAAAATCAGATCGGTATAAAAATGAGTTGGTGCGCCAACATCAAAATTGATGTTAGCGTCCGGGCAACGCACAGTGTTCGACATCACATTACACTCCAGCGGAGGCGCGGCATCGGTGTTAAATCCCATTTCGATCATGGCTGACCGGCTCGGTGATTATGTGTCCGACCTGTATCTGCAATATTTTGCGCATCGCAATCCCGAGTATGCGACCTATATGGGCGGTGCGGCGCGCCTGGTGCTGGAACGTATCGGCAATTCCAACGCGCTCTATCACAATATCGAACATACGATGATGGTGACGCTGGTGGGTCAGCAGATCATTCGCGGGCGGTTGCTGTCAGATTCAATTACACCTGACGACTGGCTGCATTACACCTGTGCCCTGCTGGTCCATGACATTGGCATGGTGCAGGGAGCCTGCAACGGGGATAGCGGGTGCAGCATGGTCATCGACACTGACGGCAATACCTTTACGCCGGCGCGAGGTGCAACCGATGCCAGTCTTGCACCCTACCATATCGAACGCGGCAAGATTTATGCCCAGGAGCGTTTTGGCCCGTCACAAATAATCGATGAGAAACGTGTGATGCGTTCAATCGAGATGACACGGTTTCCGGTGCCCGACCATGCCGACTACCGGGAAACCAATACTGAAGCCGCCCTTGTGCGTGCCGCCGATCTGATTGGTCAATTGGGCGATCCTTTTTACCATCGCAAGATCAATGCGCTGTTTGCCGAATTCGCCGAGACCGGGACAAATGAACGTCTCGGGGTCGAAACACCGTGTGATCTGATCACGCTTTACCCGGAGTTCTTCAAGTCACAGGTTGAGCCGTATATCGGGCCCGCGCTGGGCTATCTTGAACTGACAACGGAGGGCAAACAATGGATATCCAACCTGTACAGCAACCTGTACCATGCCCACGAACGTCCCAATTGTCTCGGGCCGTTTCCCGGCGGCGACTAGATCAGGACTTTGATCTCATTATAAAAGAGCGCAACACGCTTTAAGCATCTGGCCATCAATGTGCGGGCTGGCTGCTGCAGGCAGGGCCGTGTTATACCAGATCTCAGTAACAGCGACTCATTTCATGGGATCATAGCGGTTCACTCGGGCAGGCGCGGTGCGCAGCGCGATGTGGTGCATCGGGCAAGCACTGCAACGCACGCGATGGGCCGCTATGACCCACCCGAAGGGCCGGGCGCTTTTTCCCGCCAGCTACG
>JBDNEZ010000373.1:0-4372 GCA_041690095.1 Anderseniella sp. | reverse complement strand
TTTGTGGAAAGGCGGCTGGCAGAGGAACTCGATACGCACAGGCCCGAAACAGCAATGCCGGCTCCAGGCGAGTGAACAACCGCCCGGCCCTTCGGGTGGGTCATAGTGGCCCATCGGGTGCGTTGCATTGCTTGCCCGATGCAAATGCATCGCACTGCGCACGGCGCCTGCCCGGGTGAGCCGCTATGATCCCATGAAATGAGTCGCTGTTACTGAGATCTGGTATTATCCGGCTGAACATCGCTGGGCCGGGGGTAAAAATCGCAAAACGCTTGTCACAACAAGCGGTTGAATTGCGACCAGCCGGTGTCGCGCACCGGCTAGACGCTCAACGTGTTCACGTCCGATATAGCTCTGGCATTGCTGCTTGCAGCTGCGGAAGGTGATTCTAGTGTTTGATCGTTCAATTATACTGCGATTGCGCCGCGCGCCTGTCGCCGATACGCAGCGCTTCGCGCTGTTGTCGGGCATCGAGTCGATGGTTCGCGGCATGCTGGTGACGGTTATGCCGCTGTCGGTGTATCGCGCATTTGAAGACACCGGAACAGTCTCACTGATCTATTTTGCGGTCGGTGTGATATCGCTGATTACGGGACTGATGTTGCCGCGTCTGGGGCGTTACATTCCCCGGCGATGGATGTTCACGATGGGTGCGGGATTATATCTGCTGGGCAATTCACTTGCCATAGCCGGCGGAAAGCTTCTCGCTGCGGGTCTGTTGTGCAACGCCATTGCAACGGTAACCGTGTTCATTTGTCTGAATGCCTATGTCCTGGACTATATCGCCAAGGTGGAGTTGGGTCGGTCGGAGACCTTGCGCATGTTTTACAGCGCGCTTGCCTGGATGATCGGACCGGTAGCCGGTGTCTGGCTGCTGGACTTGTGGCGGCCGGCACCGTTCGTATTGTCCATGGCCGCAGCCATTGTACTTATTGCCGTGTTCTGGAAGATGCGGCTCGGCAACGGCAAGATTATCGCCAAAGCCCGGCGTCCGGCGGCAAACCCGCTCGCCTTCATCGGACGCTTCTTTGCCCAGCCGCGGCTGATCGCCGGTTGGCTGTTCGCCGTAATCCGATCATGCGGCTGGTGGGTGTATGTCGTCTATGTGCCGATCTTTGCAGTCGAGGCCGGCCTGGGTGACAAGATTGGCGGCACCTTGCTGTCACTGACCAATGCCGTGCTGTTTACTACTCCATTGATGCTGCGCTGGATGCAGCGCCGGACCATTCGAACCGCTGTTCGTATCGGTTTTTTTGTGTGCGGCACGACCTTTGTGCTGGCCACCGTTGCTGCATCACAGCCTTACGCAGCACTTGGCATTCTGTTCATCGGATCGATTTTTCTGATCCTGCTCGACATTGCCGCAGGACTGCCCTTCCTGCTTGCGGTAAAACCGTCAGAGCGGACTGAGATGTCGGCTGTATATTCAAGCTTCCGCGATGTCTCTGGCATAGCAACGCCCGGGATAGCCTGGCTGATTCTGCTGGCATTCCCGCTGTCGGGTGTTTTTGCCGCAATTGGTGTGACACTGTTTGGTGCATGGGCACTGGCTGGCAGGCAGCATCCCCAGATCGGTATCCGCAGCAGCGACCGGGTCCGGCATAGACTGCCGAACATCACTACTACACCTGCCGAGTAGCGGTTACGCCGCCCACCGGACAGTTCGCGCCGGGTTTGTGCCCATATTCTGCATTGGAATGTCGCGAAGCAAGGGTTGCTGTTAATGAGATCTGTTATGACTCCGTCACACCTGGTTGCTGGGCATCGCGGGTATGATCACTGACGTGTCAGGTCGTTTGGCGTAAAGGCGCTCCACGTCGGGTTTCCGGTTTCTCAGGCATGTGCGTTGCACCAGGTGTCCCTTGTCGTTGACTTCACCGGCGCTCGGGTCTGGCCGGCCCTCCATCATAATCGCACGGCGTACGGCCATGGAACTGTTGGGCCATTGGGTATTGTGATCGGCAAGGGCTTTTTCAAAAAACCGTGTGCAGGCGCCGGAATCCAGTTCAGCGGCTGCATGAGAGGGAAATAGCAGCACACCCAGATAATCGTGGGTCTCGCCGGCAATGGCGACATCTGCCAGATAGGGCGCGCATGCTGTCAACAATGTCTGCCGCAACGCGCTGACCCTCACCCGTGTACCGTTCGTGAGTTTGAAGTCTTCGGCTACCCGGCCGTCAAACCGCAAGCCCAGTTCCGGATGGAAAGGACGCACCGGCGCTGCCACGTCGCCGGTCTTCAAGAATCCCAGTTCGTCAAGCGGCATCGGTATCGATCCGTGCGCATCGATATAGCCCGGCGACACATTCGGTCCGCGAACGCGAATCTCGATGTGGCCATCGACATCGGCAAGTCGCAGTGAATGACCCGGCAACGGCACGCCGATCTCACCGGGACTGCCGGGTTGTTCATGGGCAAGACAAATGGTTGATCCTGCTTCGGTGGATCCATAGCCTGACGCCAGTCTGAGCGATGGTCTGACAACATCGCTTGACTGGTTGATAACCCGGTTCAGGCGCGACCATGTTTCCGCATCCATGCCGGCTCCGGCAAAGAAGATCAATTCGAGCCGTGCAAAAAATGCAGTGCGCAAGGCGGGATGGGTTTCCAACTGGTCAAGCAACAACTTGATGCCAAACGGCACATCAACATAGATCGTGGGTTCGGTGCTGGTGATCAGCGCCGCAGTTTCTGCAATTGTATCGGGCGTAGGCGTCGGGCGGACATGGTAAGTGCCGCCGTTCCACACCATCTTGAAAAAATTATCGAGTCCGCCAAACACGTGATGCCAAGGCAGCCAGTCAGCAATCTCCGGACGATCATGGGTTAAAAATGGCCAATGGGCGGCAATTGCACTCTGAACCGCAGCGATCATTCGCCGGTTTATCAGCACGCCTTTCGCATTCCCGGTCGACCCGGAAGTGAAATAGATCGCCGCGTTGTCTTCTGGTGCTGCACGCGGTCGGTCACTGGGCAGGGCGGAGTGTTTGCCGGCCGTACTTGCCGCATCGCTCACAAGCCTCGACAATGAAATCACTGTGACGGACGAAGACGCTTCAAACATCTGTAATGCCGACAGGCAAGACTCTTCAGCGAGGATGACGGCTGGCTGGCATGTCTGTACCATTGCCTGCAATTTGGCCAGGCCCGATTCCGTAGCGGTCAGGGAGGGTGACAGCGGCGCATAGATCAGTCCGGCACGAAGGCAGGCCAGCTTGACGGCAGCGTGATCGCAGCCAGCGCCGGCAACGACACAAACGACACTGCCAGACTTGCAACCTTGATCAATCAACCTGGCCGCCAGCGCCTGTGAAAGACGTGCCGCGTCGCCGTAAGTGAGCGCCCGGCGCCCGTCACCATCGGGTTGTGTTATCAGAACTGTGTCGCTGGATGACGCAGCCCAATGGTCGAAGCGGTCCATCACGTCGGGAAGCGGCGATGGCAGCTGAACGGTATTTTGCAGGATGATGCTGCCATCATCGCAATCCTGGCGTCGAACGTCGCTGACTGCGAATGCATTGTGGTTGGAAACCGCCACGCTGCGTCTGATATCGCCGGTTGAACGGCGTCCGGTCAGATTCATGTAATTGCTCGGCCTCCGATTGTCTGGGCTCTTGCGGCGTTGCGATTGCCGTCTTCATAGCAATCCAGGAGGTAATCCATCAGGTCACCGAATGCTTTCTCCCCGATACCGGACCTGCGCGATCGAATCGCTGCCAAAATGCGAGTGTTGATTTCGACGATTGTCTCGCGTTCGTGAAATCGAAACACGATCATCCTGATCGCTTGCATGAGTGAATCGCTGACGATCAGCATCATAAGCTGCAATACCTTGTTGCCTATCGCATTGGCTATTGCGCGATGAAACTGCTCATCAGCTGCGCAGAACTGTTGGTTGGACAGACTTGAATCGCTCATGCGCCGCAATTCGCGCTCCAGGGTTGTGATATCCTGGTCTCCACGCCGTTGCGTCGCCAGCCTGATGCATGTGTGGCCCAGGCCCCGTCGGGCTTCGGCAACGTCATCAAGTGTAAATACCCCCAGGGTTACCAGCCATGTTGTTACACTGGTCAACAGGCTGTTGGCCTGCTCAAGTGTTGGCCGGTTTACAAATACACCGCCGCGTGGTCCGCGCTTTGAGTGTATGAGCTGTTGTGCTGCCAGGAGTTTCATCGCTTCTCTCACGGTCGGCTGAGAGGCTCCAAATCGCATGGCGAGTTCGTCCTCGGCAGGTAGCCTCTGGCCGACATCCAGCCGCCCGTAGATGATTTCATCTCTCATCGCATCAGCAATCTGCCGGGTTATTCCTGTGCTTTCCGGCGTGTTATCGCTACTCTTTGCCATCTTTGATTGCACCTCCTGGACGTTATTA
>JBDNEZ010000372.1:0-5364 GCA_041690095.1 Anderseniella sp. | reverse complement strand
CGGCAGGTCATAAGCACCCAGTATCTCAAACGCTTCCGTAAAGAGGTATTGCAGGCCATCGGCTTTGGCCTTTGTCAAAATTCCGGCCGATGTCTTGTCAGCCACTGGATTGGCTGGGAGCGACTGACCCTGCGCGGGGGTCGCGTGCCGGCGTTCGGTGCAGCGCGACAAAACCGCCAGCGCACGTGCAGCATCATCCAGCCTTGGATAGACAATGGCCGAGCGCTTTTCCTCGATCGTACGCGTAAAACCTTCGATGTCCTGACCATAGCTCCAGCAAACAACGGGTTTGCTGCGGTTGGCGGCTGACAGATCACGGATAATGCCCGACGCATCGTAGCGGTCGTATTTCGGCAGATTGTAAGCGCAATAGATGCACAGGACGGCATCGACGCCGTCATCCTCCAATAGCGCGTTCATCACCAACGGGAAGGCATGGTTCAGATCCTTGGCCACTGGGATCCAGATGTCGAGCGGGTTATTTGCTTCCATCCAGTCGGGAAACAAATGCTTGACGGTATCAACGGTCTTTGACGACAATTGCGCGAGTTCCAGACCGGCACGATCCAGCGCATCGATGGCCAGAACTGCCCCGCCGCCTGAAAAACTCATGATGCCGACGCGCTTGCCTTTCATGTCGCCGAAAGTGGCAAGTGATTTGGTGAACATGCGCAACTCTTCAGCGCTTTCGGCCTGCACGACACCAGCCTGACACAGGGCCGCATCCGAGACCCGCGCCTGGCCGGCAACAGCCCCGGTATGGGAGGCGACAGCAACTTGTCCTGCCTTTGTGCGCCCGGCCTTAAGAGCAACAATCGGTTTTTTCCGCGAGATGCGCCTGGCCGCGTTGAGAAAGTCAGAGCCGTTGTCAAACGCCTCTGCGTGGCATTCGATCACCTTGATGGCAGGCTCGTTCTCGTAGTATTCGAGCACGTCTATCAAGCTGATATCACATGCATTCCCCAAATCGACAGAGGTGATGTAACCCGCCGGTTCATTGGTGACAATGTGATGGCCCATCATCAAAAAACCTGATTGCGCAACCTGCCCCACCGGCAGATCATCAGCAGACACCTCAATGAACGACGAGCTGAATTTCGCCGGAGAGTTGACCACGCCGATGGTGTTTGGCCCCATAACCCGAATACCGGTACGGTTTATGATGTCAGTTATCTCGACTTGAAGTTTCGCGCCCAGATCATCGGCATCGTCAAAGCCCTGGGTCACGATGATCGCTGATTTAATTCCCCGGGAGGCACAGGCCTCAAGCGTGTCTGGCACCACAGAACGCTCAACCGAGATGATCGCCAGATCGACCACGACGGGCAGTTCGGGGATCGATTTGCATACACTGGCGCCCGGTGCCGAAGTCATGCCGGGATTGACAATGTAGATCTGCCCTTCATATCCGAGATCGCTAAGCGTCGTATGTACACTGACCGCAGAGCCGATAGCCGATCTGGACAGCCCGACAATTGCAATGGACGCGGGTTTGAGGAATGGATCGAGCAATTGAGGTTGGGTGTTCTGAGTCATGTCAGTGCTGGATCCATACTGTCTGTTTGTCTTAAACCCGACCGGGGCCGCGACGAGAAGACCGCGCAGGCGATCGCCCCACGCGGTCGCAATTGGCTTAGATTATAATTTTGGGATTGATTTTGCGCAGTTCAGGCAGAATGTCGTTCGACAACCGCTCAAGGTGCGCCCGGCGATCATCCGGAGGCATGATCGGCGCCAAAATCAGATAGTTGCAGCCATTTTCAATATATTCGCCCAGATAGTCGATGATACGCTGGTTCGATCCATAAGCGCAGTATTTATCAACCAGTTCCGAGAAATCCTGATCGTAACGATAGCTCAACTCCTTGACGCCCCAGTCACGTGCTTCTTTCTCATCGTCAAACATCGAGAGATAGATGAAGTTCGCAAAAGTGTAATCCTTGGGCAACTCGCGGCCGGCTTCTTCGGCAAATTCCTTGACCCGGTTGAAAGACCAGCCGCTGCGCTCGGCGCTGTACATGTAGGGATTCCAGCCGTCGGCGATGGTGGCCGCGCGTTTCATCGGCGCGTCCTGACGGCCCGATACCCAGATCGGTGGCCCGCCGGGTGTCACAGGTTTGGGCAGCATGTCTACATCTTTGAGTTGAAAGATTTTACCGTCATAGTCAAACCGCTCACCTGTCCAGTATTTCTTGGCGATTTCAATCGATTCCTGCACGATCTGACCCCGCTTCTTGATGTCGACGCCGCAGGCATGAAATTCGCGCGGATAATCGCCACCGACCCCAACAGTCACCAGCACGCGGCCATTTGACATCACATCAAGGCTGACCAACTGCTTTGCATTGATCGTCGGATTGCGCAGCGACATGATTTGCGTTGCCGGTCCGACCTTGATTCGTTTGGTCAGGGTTGCAGCGCGTGTCATCACTGTGATCGCTTCGAGGATGGGACGGTGATAGACGATGTGTTCCCCCGTCCAGAACGAGTCAAAACCCAGATCTTCGACTGCTATGATGTCCTCGTCACTCCACATGTCTCCGCCGCAACTCACTCCAAATTGTGCAGACATAGAAAACTCCCTTGCTGTTGGCGGGATACCGAATTTCGTGTGGGCATCCCGGATTGTGAATTCAGGAGCCCGTTCAGGACACCCGGTATTTGTTCATTTTATCCATATCGAGCTCGACCCCGAGCCCGGGTGTGTTGGGAACGGTAAGGCTGCCGTTGGAATAGGCGAATGGCTCCGTGATCACGTCATCGGTGTAGAACACACCGCCAACCTTGGTCTGTTCGCGACCTGCCAGCGTGTTGATCGAAATCACGCCGGGCAGAACCTGCCCTTCCAATGCAGCAGATAAATGCAGATTGGCGGCATTGCCCACGCCGCCCTCCAGCGATCCGTTGACATTCATTGGCATACCTGCAGCACGCCCGATCGCACCAATCTCCATCGAGCGGATCAAACCGCCTGCCTTGGTGAAATAGATCGACAGGATATCAGCCGAATTGCGACGTGCGATTTCCATTGCATCGAAGGGCGACCAGCAACCTTCATCCACAATCACCGGCACAGACACGGCGGCCGTGATACGGGCCATCATGTCGATGCCTTCCACGGGCTGTTCGATGGCCCAGATGTCAGCCTCGGCGGCCATTGCCCGGGTGCTGTTGATCGCGGTCTTGGCGTCCTTGTAGCCACGATTGATATCGGGATGCATGGCGATGTCATCTCCCACCGCCTTGCGGATCGCTTTGACGATGGCAAGATCAACGGCCGGATCGCCGGGCACTTTTATCTGAAGGTTCCTGATCCCGTCCTCGACCACTTGCAACGCTGTTTCAGCCGCCTGTTCGGGAGATGCTATACCAATACTGTGACACACCGGAATCACGGTGCGTGCGGCCCCGCCCAGCAATTGATAGACCGGCAGGCCCGCAGATTTTCCGGTGATGTCCAGCAACGCGCTCTCGATCATCGCCTTGGTATAGGAGAAACCACGGACAAACTCGTCCATCGTGGCCAGCGCGCCCTTGATATCCGTTGGATCGGTGCCCACCAGCTTGGGCGCCATGAGGTTGTTGACGAGATGGCAGACGATTTCCGGGTCTTCCCCGGAATAGCGTTGGTTCTCGCCACCCCAGGTCAAAATTGCAGGCGCTTCACCCAGGCCAACAATGCCTTCATCGGTTTCGATGCGCAGGATCACATAGCGCCCGATGGGGACCTCAAGCGAGCGCCAGGTATAATCCGACCGACCAGGCAACTGAATGATGTGCGGATCTAGCTTTGTGATTTTCATCAGGTATTCACCTCTACGTTATAGTCAGCCTTGGCGCGTTCAGGTGTCAGTTTGCCCTCGACGACATCTTGGATGATCGCCTCTCGGTTCCGTTCCGAAGCCGGGCCGTATCCGCCGCCGCCCTGTGTGAACATTGAAAAAATGTCATTGCGCTCAAGCCGCTGGTTATTGGTTTTCGCCTTCAGCGACTTGGGGTTATTGCTGTCAGGGTTCAGGAACAATTTGCCGGTTGCACCGGGATTGCCGCCCTCCAGACCGAATGGCTCGACTTTGAACTTGTCGAATTGGGTTTCCAGCGTGCCGCTGTCGTCGAGGAATTTGATATCTCGCCGTACGCCCAGTCCACCACGGGTGCGTCCCGCTCCGCCGGTATCCGGAAGAAATTCATAACAAGTGAATTGCAGGGGATACATGACCTCGATCATCTCGATAGGCGTGTTGGCCAGGTTGTGAATTCCCTGCGACCAGCAATCAACACCGTCCTTGGTGCGACGCGCACCGCCACCGCCCACTTCGATGTCGAACAGAATCCACGGCGCGTGCTCTCCCGTGCCGTCCCCGGCCAGGATATGCACGTTCGAGTTGGCGTAGTATCCTGCGGTCACCCGTTCGGGGACCACATCAGCCAGTGCCTGCATGATTGCACTGACGATGGTGTGCGTGATGGTATTGCGCCCTACGACGGGTGCCGGCGACTGCGCGTTGACCACAGTGCCTTCAGGAGCCGAAATGGTGATTGGCTTGTAAAGCCCGAAATTTGAAGGGATTGTCGGGTCAAGGATCGACAGGATGGCAAAGTAGCATGCCGATTCACATGATGAAATTGTCGCATTGGTGGGCGCACGACGCTGTTTGTCGGTACCCTCGAAATCCAGGTGGATGCCGCCTTCCTTGATTGTAAGCTTCACCTGCACCTTGATCCGCTCGTCAAGGACGATACCATCGTCATCAACATAATAGGTGCCGTAATATTCACCTTCAGGCAGCTCGCGAATTTTCGCGCGCATCCGGGTCTCGGACGTGTCGATGGCATCCAGAAGGCAGTTTTCGAAGGTTTCGACGCCATAACGACCAACCAGTTCCAGCACACCGTCTCGCCCTATATTCAGCGCCGCCGCCTGGGCGCGCAGATCGCCGCCGGTCTGGTCGGGTTGTCGCACATTGGCATCGAACACCGCCAGGAACCGCTGATTTGGCACACCCTTTTCGTGCAGCTTGAACGGCGGAATGCGGAAACCTTCCTGAAAGATCTCGACCGCGTCGCCGGCATATGAACCGGGGCGCATGCCGCCTACGTCCAGATGGTGATCCAGCGTGCCGCAGATCGCAACGATCTTGCCATTGGAAAAAACCGGCATGAATGTCTGAACATCGGGAAGGTGCTGACCGCCAAGGTAGGGGTCGTTGGTGATAATGACATCGCCTTCTTCCCACTCTTCAATCGGGATGATCCCATCCAGCGTGGTGCGTAGCGACCTCGACATTGAATTGAGGTGGATCGGAATCCGACAGGACTGCGCGATGATATGGCCCTGGGGATCGAACACCGCAGTAGAGTAGG
>JBDNEZ010000371.1:0-11515 GCA_041690095.1 Anderseniella sp. | reverse complement strand
CGGTTGCGCAAGGCCATTCTGGATGTGCATGAACGCAAGCGGGCATCACGGCGCGGTGATGAGGCGCTGAGCGCCTAGAGCAACATGGGTTCAACTGAACCCATAAAGTTGCTCTAACACTTTGGAAACGATCAGGTTTATGATTTTTGGTTGATTCAACCAAAAATCATCCTGATCTAGAGCAACATGGGTTCAACTGAACCCATAAAGTTGCTTTATTACCTTAGAGTCGAACAGCTGTTCACATAATTTAACCCTGGTTATCCTTGACACATGTGAAGTGATCGCCGGGTTGATTGTGATCAAGCTGATCAGTAACACCCAGGTCTATTCAACAACAGCAAGGCTTTGCGATCATGGCGAACGAACGCGACATAAAACCGGCACTGGTGAACTGGGACGGAGTGCACGGTCTGCCTGATTTTGGTGCGATCGAGGACGGCGATTTCAAGGCTGCGTTTGTTGCGGCCATGAAGCTGCATCTGGCAGAGGTTAAAGCAATTGCTGCCAACCCGGCGCCTGCGGATTTTGCAAACACCATTGATCCGCTGGAATTGTCCGGTAAAGCCTTGCGCAAAGTGCAGGCTTTGTTCTGGCACAGGGCCGGCACAGACAGCACGCCGGCCATTCAGGCGCTAGAACGTGAGATTCGCCCGGAACTGTCAAAGCACCAGTCAGCCATTTTCATGAATGACCGGTTGTTTGCCCGGATCAATGCGCTGCATGAGAGCCGCACGCAAACCGGTTTGTCATCCGAGCAGATCCGGGTGCTGGAACAGCACTACAAAAGCTTCGTGAAACAGGGTGCAAAGCTGGCGCCGGCGGAAAAGCAGACGCTTGCCGGAATTGATCAGAAACTGGCCGGGCTGGCTGCGCAGTTCGGGCAGAATGTGCTGGCTGACGAAAAGGACTGGGTGCTGGTCCTGGACACCGAAGCTGACCTGGCCGGATTGCCCGCCAGCCTGATTGCCTCCATGGCGGAAGCTGCCGCGCAGCGTGACCATGAAGGCCGGCACGCGGTTACACTGTCGAGATCAATCATTGAACCGTTTCTGGTGTCATCATCGCGGTCCGATTTGCGGCAGACTGCTTTTGATGCCTGGGCCGCACGGGGTCAGAATGGCGGTGAACACGACAATGCTGAAATTGTCGCTGAAACACTGAGATTGCGCGATGCGAAAGCCCGACTGCTGGGGTATGAGAATTTTGCAGCGCTGAAACTCGATGGTACTATGGCCAAAAGCCCGAAGGCTGTCGAAGACCTGCTTGGCAGGGTCTGGCCGGCGGCTGTTGCAAGCGCTGCAGATCACGCAGCCATGCTTGAAAAAATGGCGGCTGAAGACGGTCACAACGACGCGTTGAAAGCGTCCGACTGGCGCTATTATACGGGCAAACTGCGCGCGCGTGAGTTCGATCTGGATGAAGCTGCGGTCAAGCCGTATTTCCAACTGGAAAACATGATCCAGGCAGCGTTTGATGTTGCCGGACGGTTGTTCGGCCTGTCATTCAACGAGCTTGATGATGTGGCCGGTCCGCACCCTGACGCCAGGGTGTTTGAGGTGCGCAACAGATCCGGTGATGTCGGCGGTGTTTTCATTGGCGACTATTTTGCCCGTTCATCCAAACGCTCAGGCGCGTGGATGAGCCTGATGCAGTCGCAGCACAGGCTGGATGGCGGCCAGATCCCCATCGTGTTCAACGTGATGAATTTTGCCAAACCGGCCAAGGGATCGCCGGCCCTTTTGTCTCTCAACGATGCGCGGACGCTGTTCCATGAGTTCGGCCATGCCCTGCACGGGCTGTTGTCCAATGTGACTTATCCTTCTGTTTCGGGCACATCGGTTTCACGGGATTTTGTCGAATTGCCGTCACAGTTGTACGAACACTGGCTGACGGTGCCGGAAATTCTGCAGAAACATGCAGTTCACGTGGAAACCGGCGAAGCCATGCCGCAGGAATTGCTGGAAAAGCTGCTGTCTGCCCGCACCTTTGATGCCGGTTTCAGTGCGGTTGAGTATACTTCATCGGCGATTGTTGACATGCGGTTCCATCAGGCCTCGCGCGATGACAAGGCAAGTCTGGACCCAATCGGATTTGAAGCCGACGTGCTGGCAGAAATTGGCATGCCCGACGCCATCGTCATGCGCCATCGCACACCGCATTTTCTGCACGTGTTCTACGGCGATGGCTATGCTGCGGGATACTACAGCTATATGTGGTCTGAAGTGCTGGATGCAGACGCGTTCAACGCGTTTGAAGAGGCAGGCGATCCGTTTGATCCGGCGCTGGCAAAACGGCTTGAACAGCATATCTATTCATCAGGAGATTCCGTTGATCCGGAAACGGCCTATACTGCTTTTCGCGGCCGGATGCCGACGGCCGACGCCATGCTGGAAAAACGCGGACTTACCGCTACCTAAGAGAAAAGTCCTTTAGAGCATCATGCCGGCAGCAGCCGGTAAGGCGAATGCGACGAGAGTACAGGAAGCCAAAAGCAGTGTTGTCATGTTATCACGGTTTCCTGACACAAGGTGCAGCTTTCGGATTGCACCTCACTCCACTGGCACAATGAAGGAAGTCACATGCGCATAGATGCCATATCCATCGGGGCAAATCCGCCGGAAGAAGTCAATGTCATCATCGAGGTGCCAATTGGCGGCGAACCCATCAAGTATGAAATGGACAAGGCTGCCGGCACCATGGTGGTCGACCGGTTCCTGTACACGTCGATGCGCTATCCGGGCAATTACGGCTTCATTCCGCACACCTTGTCGGAAGACGGTGATCCGGTGGACCTGCTGGTGATTTCCCAGCGCACGCTGGTGCCGGGAGCGGTTATTGCAGTGCGCCCGGTGGGTGTCATGAAGATGGTCGATGAGGCCGGCGGGGACGAGAAAATTATCGGAGTCCCGGTCAGCCGTATTTCAATGCGCTACGAAAAAGTGCACGACTATACCGACCTTCCTGAAATCCAGGTCAAGCAGATCGAACACTTCTTTCAGCACTACAAGGACCTGGAAACCGGCAAGTGGGCGCGCACCGACGGCTGGGGAAATGCCGAAGAAGCCCGCGCGCTGATTGTCGAGGCAATCGAGCGGGCGAAAACCGGTTGAACAGGTTGGTTGGCCTGGCCGCCCGGCTACATCTGCGGAACAGGAACACCCCTGATTGCGCACGCGGCACGAACCGTGTTGTGCAGCAGGCAGGCAATGGTCATGGGACCGACACCGCCGGGAACAGGGGTGATTGAGCCGGCAACCTTCGCACAGTCTTCATAGTCGCAATCGCCGACAATCTTGTTTTTGCCATCGCGTTCAATCCGGTTGATGCCAACGTCGATGACACAGGCACCGGGTTTCAGCCAGTCGCCCTTGACCATTTCGGCACGGCCAACCGCAGCGATGACCAGGTCCGCCCTGCGGACAACGCCGGGCAGATCTTTGGTGCGGCTATGGGCGATTGTCACTGTGCAGTTTTCCTGCAGCAGCAACTGGGCGACCGGTTTGCCGACAATGTTCGAGCGGCCGATAACCACGGCTTCAAGGCCGGACAGAGAGCCGAGCGCGTGCTTTGCCAGCATGACGCTGCCAACCGGTGTACATGGCACCAGTGATTCCTGACCGGTTGCGAGGCGTCCGGTATTGATCACGTGAAATCCGTCCACGTCCTTGTCCGGGTTGATCGAGTTGATCACCTTGTTGGCATCGATGTGGTCGGGCAGCGGCAACTGCACCAGAATGCCGTGAATGGTGGGGTCATTGTTGAGCTGTTCAACCACAGCCAGCAGGTCTGCCTCTGGTGTTGCGACATCCAGCTTGTGTTCGACGGACTTCATGCCGACTTCAACTGTCTGCTTGGCCTTGTTGCGCACGTAAACCTGGCTGGCGGGATCTTCGCCCACCAGGACAACGGCCAGTCCCGGCACCAGATCATATTCAGATTTCAAACCGGCGATAGCTGTGGCGATGCGGCTTCGAAGATCGGCTGCAAACTGTTTTCCGTCAATTACTTTGGCTGCGCACATGGTGGTTTTATTGCCTTCCGTTGAGTTCAACAAGCTGGACGCATTCTGCGCAAATGGCCGGCACAGTCCTGTTCCGTTCGCGCCAGAGTTGGTTCCAATGACGACAAACCATGCAGAATTCAGACCAGATACTCGTGCAGCAGTCTTTGCAGGAACATCAGTCCCAGCAGCAGGACCAGCGGCGACAAATCGATGCCGCCAAGTTCGGGCATAAATCGTCTGATGGGACCAAGCAAGGGTTCTGTCAGACGATGCAGGGTATAATTGATCTGACGTACTATGTTGTTCGAATTGTTCAGAACATTGAAAGCCAGCAGCCAGCTCATCACAACCATGATGATGATGATCCAGAACACAATGTTTACAAACTGATCGAACAGCCAGAGGAGAGAGAGCATAGGGCGTACCTTGTTGGTGCAAACTGGTATGCAGGGTTTAGCCGGGGTGTGCGGGTTGTGCAAGCAAAGGCATTTGCGGAATTTTATAGACCAAAACGATACATTGGCGTGGTGTGGCTGAATTGCAACACTTTTGCAGAATCGTCTCGCGCTGACTTTAAACTAACGTCGCGACATGATAAGGATTCGTCGCTCACGAATTTACATTCAATGTGTCGGGCTCAATTGCCATGTTCAGTACATCAAGACCAGTTGCCGCACTCATGCTTGCGCTTGCCAGTGTCGGTTTTCCGGCGGTTGCGTCGGCCAGCGACTATGACGATGTTTTCCGCGAACGGTACGACAGTCCTGAAGATGTCGGCGTACTTGGCCGGTTCGTTTCCAAGGCAGTTGAAGTCGGCCAGTATGATCAGGCCATCTCGACGCTTGAACAGCATCTGATCAAGTTTCCGCGTGACGCCAGGGCACGGCTCAATCTTGCAAGTGTCTATGCAAACACCGGATCATGGGAACTTGCTGCCCGGAACCTGGAAATAGCGCTCTCGGTTGGCGATCTTACTGCTGAAGAGACCAAACAGGCCGAACAGCTTGCCGCAAGAATTAACGGCTCGTTGAGCGGGTTTGAGTGGGTTCTCGACATGACCGTCGGTATCCGATCCAAATGGCTTGACGTGAAAGAAGAACGCTTTAGCTGGAAAGACCGGCAGGACTGGAATCCGTTTACTGCCGTCAACACCGCCCTGAAAATAGATCTGGATACACCGCTTAATGACGTGCTGGTGGTATCGGCGTCCGGACTGGTGGAACGCCGCTATGAAGATATCAACCAGGGCGGCGATGATCCGTTTACAGCTGGTTTTGACTTTGACGGTATTGGCGGAATTTACGCACACCATCGCGGCCGGATTGCCGTCATGCTGGACAAGGGCGTGCCGGTAGTGGACCTGGATGCCATGCGAGTTCAGATTTCGGCGTTCGGACAGTTTCGCACCTATAATCCCAGCGTGACCGAAGTCGCATTGGGCACATCGGTTCGATTGATCGTGCAACCATCCGTTGATACGTCCCTGTACGGTGAGGTTTCCTATGCCAATCTGAACGAGTCATCGAACCTGACTGCCGAACATCGATTCGGTGCTGAAGCAGGTGCCAGCAGGCGGCTGACGCCAGAGCACACAGTCGGCGTGGCTGCGCGGTATCAACGTGAAACAACCGGTGGCGGAAGCACAATAAACCGGCAGCGCGAGGTTGAACTGAATTATGCCGGGGTATTGCCATTTCAGGTTTTCGGTGCGTTGTGGACACATCAGATTGCTGTAGCATTCGGTGATTTCAGAACCCAGGACGGGACTTTCAATCCGGCAATTACAAGCGCGGGTGAGGGTACGTACTGGCGCGCAGGCTGGGATCATACATTCCAGCTGGATGGTCATAACAAGATAGATCTGGGTTATGTGGTTCGCGAGAGTGAGTATGACGGTATTGGACAATTTGATTTCGACCCGGGCTCCATGTCGCACACATTGAGCCTGAGCTTCACGAAAAGCTTCTAACGCCAAAAAGGCCGATGAGATGAAAAACAACAGCCGTAGAATCGCAACCCTCGCATGTGCCGGATTGCTGGGTGTGATGCTGCCTGCAGGCGCGTTTGCGGAAACTGTCGGCAAGATGACCGCAGTGCAAACCCAGATCACAAAATCGGGAGCCGGTGTTATCGGTGTCGGAGCCGGCATATCGCTTGGTGACCAGTTGGCCAGCAATGCAACCGGTCTCGGCCTGATTGTTTTCCAGGACGAGTCCAGCGTGAAACTGGGACCGAATTCGAAACTCACCATCGATGAGTTTGTCTACAACCCCGGGAGTTCCGGCAATTTCGGCATCAGCATGGATCGCGGTGTATCGAGGTTTTTTGGCGGCCAGGTTTCCAAAAAGGGCGCGATGAAAATTACCACGCCTCATGTCATTCTGGGCGTGCGCGGAGGTATCGTTGATCTGAAGGTCGAGAGCGGCCAGAGCACCGGCATACTTCGCGCCGGTAAACTGACATGTACAATTGACGGTGAAACACGCGTGATCACAAAGCCCGGGTTTGGATGCGTTTCCGATGGTGGTTCGATCAATGTCGTCAAACTGAGAAATGTAATGGATATTCTCGATAGTCCGGCGAGCATTGCCGGCACGAATGTTCCGGGTGACAAGGGACCGGGCATTGAGGTCGATGCCGGGTGTTCTGGCCCGGGCGCGCATCTGATAGGTGCGTGTCAGAGCCTGAACGGGCAACTGCCAAATCCGGGCGCGAGCGGACGTGATCCCGGTGGTATTGGTCCGGTAATCCGTACTGGTCCAAAGGAGAATGACGACTACTATGACCCCTACTCAGTGTCTACCGGCGGCTGATGGATTGTGATCAAGCTATATGATCGCTTCCGCGCGCGATTGGGTGTTTTCATTCTGATCGGACTGCTGGTCGCATCGCACTTCATTTTCGACGCAAGTCTGGATGGCCTGCGCGGCAAGTCGTTCGATTTATATCAAAAGCTGAGTCCGAGAACTGCATCAGCAGCCAATGTGGTCGTGGTTGGTGTTGATGATGAGACCATAGGCGTCGAAGGGCGCTGGCCGTGGCCGCGGGATCGAATTGCAGAACTTGTAGAGGCTATTCACTCGGCAGGCGTTTCAGTGCTTGGCATTGACATATTGTTTTCAGAGCCGGACGAGAGTCCCGGCGGGGCAGCGCGTGACGAGCGGTTGGCCACAGCCGTTGCGGCAGCGCCAACCATACTTGCAACCAGTATCGGTGATTTTCCCGCATCGAGCATACCCGACACAAATGTCGGTTGGGTGGTCGTGGGTAATGGCAATGCAGATGCGCTGCCCTGGTTGCCTGGCGTGATAACCTCCACCGCAAGCATTCGCGCAGGTGCTGCCGGGTTGGGGATCGTGCGATCTGTTTCAGACAGCGACGGCGTTGTGCGCTCTGTGCCGCTTGTGTGGGCATCAAAGTCGACAGACAGGTTATCCCTGTGGCCCACTTTCAGTCTTGAACTTGCCAGAGTGCACAAGGGGGAAACCGGATATGCGTTGCGGGTGCGGCCTTCAGGTTTTGAAGCCCTGAAACTTGGTGATAGCGTCATCCCGTTGTCGAACGGCGGGGCAATCGGGTTGTGGGAGCAGGCCGGTTCGGTGCCGCGTATATCAGCGCTTGATGTGATGAGCGGCAAGATCGGCGACAGTCTCAAGGGCAAAATAGCAATCCTGTCAGTGAATGCACTGGGCGTGGATAAATTCCATACAACACCCACTGTGGCAGCGCGTTCCGGTGCGGAAATTCATGCGGTTCTGGCCAATCAGATTCTGGACGGCAAGTTTCTCTCCGAACCAGCCGATGCCAAGACAATCGAGCGCCTGTGGTTTCTGGTATCGGCGTTGCTGTTGCTGATTGCGTCCTATTTTTTCGCAGATCGAATCTGGCTGCTGCTGGGTGCCGGCCTGGCCTTGTGCCTGGCGCCCCTGCTGGCGGGCTATGCCACCTATTTGCAATCGGCACAATTGTATGAACCGATCCAGCCGGCAATCGGCCTGGCCGGTGTGGCACTGGCGGAGGTTTACAGCCTGTTTCGTGACTCCCATGCCCGGCGGCGGCAATTGTCACGGCAGTTTTCGCAATATCTGTCACCCAATGTTGTCGCTATGTTGAGCGAATCGCGGCACGATCTGACCACCAGTGCCGAAAAACGTGAAATCACCGTCTTGATGATGGATATGCGCGGCTTCACGTCGAGCAGCGAAAGCCTGCCTGCAGACGAAATAAATGCGACCGTGAACCGTTTCCTGACACTGGCCAGCCGGGAAATCTTCGAGCGTGACGGCACCATAGACAAGTTCATGGGAGACGCCATCCTGGCGTTCTGGAATGCGCCTGTGGACCAGGCCGATCATACCGCGCGCGCGCTGAATACAGTGCTGGCGATCCGCGCGGTGCTCGAGACTGAAAATATCGAACGTCAGCAACAGGGTAAACCACCGATACTGGTCGGGGCCGGCATCGAGACCGGAATCTGCTCGGTCGGCAATTTTGGATCAGACATCAGGTTCGACTACACAGCAATTGGTTCAAGCGTCAACATGTCGGCGAGGCTTGAATCTGCGACCAAGATAACCGGTTGCCCGGTTCTGCTGGGCCCCGGCTTTGCCGAACGCCATGCAACCGGCATAGAGCCGGTGGGGCGCATTGAACTGCCCGGATTTTCACAACCGGTGCAGGTGTTCACTCCTGTCGGCCTGAATCCGGTACAACTCGAGTAACGTGAACGCAATGCGGAAGCGAAAAGCGGAAGGCCTGAACACAGGCACTTCCGCTCTCGGTAATCTGGTTGAGTACGCTATACAATGATCTCAACGCTGCTGAGGGCAACGCAATCATCATGCCAAACTGGTTTTGGAGTAAATGTAGTGGGCTCGGACCCCGCAGTCCACTACATGAAGCGACAAGTCGGGGCTACGGCGGATGCATGGTTTGCAAATTGCATACACCGGTTTTGCAAAATGCAACACTTTGCAGATCATACCCGAGACAGTAATCGTCTACTCGGCAGCGGCAACCGATACGGGTGCCTGTGCCGTTGCCAACCAGTGGTCAAGAAATCTGCCGAGCCAGCAATCAACCGACGCGTCATGAACATAACGGTCGTGGAAATGGCTTTCGCGTGGCCGGGCGCCCGGCAAATTCAGCCTGTGCTCGGCCTTGACCAGCCAGCGGTTCATCATCTTGTGGGTAACTTCTGGATGGAACTGAATGGCAAATGCCGTATCGCCGTACCGAAACGCCTGATGGGGAAAATGCCCCGAGGATGTGGCAAGGCAAACCGCCCCGTCAACCAGTTCAAACCCTTCGCGATGCCACTGGTAAACCATCTGCGGCCAGGCGCCATAGACGGTGCCTTCCGCGGTTGGGGAAATATTGTAGTAGCCTATCTCGGCGCGCTCATCGGGAAATCCATAGATCTTGCCACCCAGTTGCCTGGCCAGCATCTGGCCACCGAGGCAAATGCCCAGAAACGGCACGCCGGCTGCCAGCGGTTTGGCGATCCAGTCGATCTCGGTGCGCAGATAGCCATGCTCGCAATCGTCATTAGCGCTCATCGGGCCGCCAAAAATCACAGCTCCGGCATAGTCGCCGATATTGTCCGGCAGGGCATCTCCCAATGCCGGCCTGCGGATATCGAGCTCATATCCCTTTTGCATCAGCTTCAACCCGACGCGGCCCGCCGTCGAGGTCTCCTGATGCAGAACAATTACGATGCGTTGTTTCATGTTTCCTTACGGGGACGTACCCTACATTGCCGATACGCCGCCATCCAGTTTCAATTCCGATCCGGTCATGAATGACGATTCGTTGCTGGCCAAGTAAACCACAGCCCATGCCACATCTTCAACTGTCGCAATTCGACCCAGTGGTATTTGTCTGGCCAACCTGGCTCTGGCAATTTCGGGATCATCATTTCCCGCAACCTGATCGACCATGTCGGTATCAACAAAAGCCGGATGGATCGAATTGCAACGCACGTCTGCATAGGCACGCGCTGCATGTAGGGCAACGGATTTGGTGAGCATGTGAACACCGGCCTTGGCGGCATTGTAGGCCGCGAAATTGGCGCTTGCGATGATGGATGAAATCGACGCGATGTTGATGATTGAGGCAGGCGCATTGCGGGACAGGACAGGCAATGCCGCCTGGCAACCCAGAAACACCGATTTCAAATCGACCTGCATTGTGCGGTCCCAGCTTGCTTCGTCCAGACCCTCAACCGTCCCGGGAATGATGATGCCGGCATTGTTGACCAGGACATTGATGCCATTCATCCGGTTGCCTGCCTGTTCAACCGCAGCCTGCCAAGCCTGTTTGCTTGTGACATCAAGCTCGATGGCCGGGTGATTTGAAACAGTCTCTGCTGCCCGATTGACCTCGGGCATGTCGATGTCCGTCAACACAACGTCGCAACCGTGTGCCGCCATGAGTTCGGCGCAGCCCAGACCGATACCTCTGGCGGCTCCGGTTATCAGTGCCTTCTTGCCTGCAAGTCTCATTCAGCCATCTCCTGGTAATCGTCATGTGTGCCGACAATGGCGACCATGTGCCGGGCTGACAGGATTGTGCCGGCAGGCAGGAAAATCAATCCCGCAATGCGGTTTGACCGCAGTTGCGTTTGTCGCCATGAACACAGTCATAATAACACCAGACCCCATACCGGAGACCAGATCAGATGAACATCACGCTTGCCAAGAGCCGCAAGATAATTTCGGTGGCGCTGAAGAAGGCGCAGGAAATCGGTTTGACGAAACCGATGAGCGTTGTTGTGCTCGATGGGCGCGGAACGGTAAAGGCGTCGGAAAGCCAGGATGGCAGTTCGACACTGCGCTTCAAGATTGCGTTTGGCAAAGCCAATGGCTGCATCGCGCTTGGTATCGGTTCGCGGGCAATTTTTGCGCGTGCCAGTGAACAGCCGTTTTTTGTTCAGGCGGTAAATGCGCAGGCTGACGGAAACCTGGTTCCCGTACCCGGCGGTGTACTGATACGGGATCGCAAAGGGGCAATCATCGGGGCTGTGGGCATTACCGGCGATACGTCCGACAATGACGAACTGTGTGCTGTGGCGGGCATCGAGGCAGCAGGATTTCAGGCAGACACCGGCGCCTGATTGTTCGCCTGCACAGGGTTCAATTGAGCCCTATTGAGTGCAACACGCTTCAGGCTGCACAGCCGCTCTGAGAACGATCAGGATGCCGCACCCGGCTGCCAACCGGGTGGTGCCATCTCGAAGCCGGAAAACTCGAAGCCCGGTGATACCGTACACCCCACAAGGGTCCAGGCCCCGAGGCTTCTGGCCGATTGCCAGACCCCGGCCGGGATAACCAGCTGTGGCCGCGCTCCGGTGGTCATGTCCGTGCCCAGTTCATGACGGGTCACGTCGGATGCATCCGGCGATAGCGCAAGTTCAAGAGCATCGCCTGCATACCAGTGCCAGGCTTCAGCGGCGTCGACCCGATGCCAATGGCTCACTTCACCCGCCTGCAGAAGATAGTAGATTGCTGT
>JBDNEZ010000370.1:0-6616 GCA_041690095.1 Anderseniella sp. | reverse complement strand
TCTTCGCAACTTGGAAATCCCCAGCCTGACGTCCACAGGCAGGCCAGCACAGTGCCGTCGGCGCTTCGCACACCCGTGACCGAAACATGAATATTCGCTGACAGTGCCGCCGTCGTAAATCCAAATGACAGTGTTGCGGCAGCTAGGCAGGTCAGAGCCCGAAGGGAACTAAGTCTGTACATAATAAATGGCACCGTTACTGTTTGGTTTCAAACCGGATCAGGATGGTATTTGGTTGTTGTAATCAGTTACCATAAACCGGATCGTTTCTAAAGTCCTGGAACAAGCTTGGTTTCTATACACCACACGGCTCGGTTCCGGGCCACTGTGCCTGCCAAATTGTGATGATCTTATGTGTCTTCTTGATGGCCGGGATCAGGACCCGTCCAACCCGTACCCGCTAGAGCAACTTTATGGGTTCAATTGAACCTATTGAGCGCGACACCCTTCAGTCTCAACAGGCTCTGGCCGATACCAGAACTGCGTCCGGGTCGTGGTCGTCTCCAAAGGCTGAAAAATCCGCCTGCGCCGACAGTGCATCGTCCAGCAGTGCGCGATAATCATCACGCGCAACCTCCACGCAACCGAATGTCTTTAGATGATCAGTTGCAAATTGTGTGTCAAGCAGACGAAAGCCACCGGCTTTGAGCCTGGCAACCAGATGCACCATCGCAACCTTGGACGCATCGCGTTTTGCAGTAAACATGCTTTCGCCGAAAAATGCGCCCCCTATTCGCACGCCATAAAGTCCGCCAACCAATTCCCCCTCGCGGTCACGGCATTCAACGGAATGACTGCATCCCATTGCGTACAGTTGGTTGTACAAGGTTGAAATTCTGGAATTGATCCAGGTTGAGGGACGTTCAACAATCGCATCTTCACCGGCACTGCCGGCCTCACCGGCGCACGCCCTGAGCACGCCGTCGAAGTCGGTGTCCACAGTAACTGCAAATTGCCGCGACCGGATGCGACGTGCCAGCGATCGTGACACGTGAAACTGATCGAGCGGGATGATCCCCCGCACTTCCGGTTCAACCCAGTAAAGCGCGCTGTCATTGGCGCTTTCTGCCATGGGGAAAATGCCGGCAGTGTAAGCTTTCAGCAGCACTTGTGGTGTGATTGTAGACATGACCGTTAGAGAATCGTCCGATTTGATGAAATCACATCATCGGGTAAAGATGCTCGATTCCAATGAGTTAGAAAAATTCTATCCATCCGGATGGATGAATATTGTTCTAGTGTTACCGGATTGTCACGTTGACCGGCAAGTGAACAATTGCGTTGACCCTGACAACTCAGCATCAGGCAAGGAAACGGCGCAATCTTGTGGGGTTATATCAACCCATATTGCTACACCGCTGCACAGACCCAGCCGCCGGTTCTCGCGTTAGAACCTATTCCTCGGCTTCGTCTTGTATGATGCAAGGCCACGGATTTGGGGCTTCTACGCCAGCCGGGAGTTTGGTCATGTCGTCGCCGCATGCAAGTGCAACCTGCGAAGTGGTCAATCCGATGACGCCGGACAGGTCCGTGCCCACCAGACTGCTGCGATACAAATAGGCGTTGGACCAGTTCGATCCGGCGAGTTTGGAATTCTTGAACGACGCGCGTGCGACTATTGCGTAGTGGAGATTACTACCGGTCAAATCGGCATCATCAAAGTTGCTGCGAATGACGTCTGATTTCTCAAGCGATGCTCCGCTCAGGTTTGCGCCAGTAAACAGGGCTCGGGGCAGGCTGGAGCGCGACAGATCGGCGTTTGTCAGGTTGGCCTTGCTCAAATCGGCGCGGAACAACTCGATCGCCTGCATTGTGGCACCGGTTAGATCGGCACCGACCAACATGGTGCGATTACCAGCAGTCTTGACCATTGAAGCGTTCTTGAGGGACGCCGCTTTCAAGGATGCATAGCTCAGGTCGGCACCATCAAGGTTTGCACCGTCAAGATTTGCCTCACCAAGGTCCGTGCTGGTGAGATTAGCGCCTTCAAGTTTCGCTCCATCCAGTGTCGCAGATCGCAACATGAGAAGTTTCTTGGAACAACCGGTCCAGTCAACACCTGATCCAGTATGATCCTTGCAACCGGCTTGTGCCGCTGCAGGGCTAAGACCAAGTATCGCTGTGGCCAACAGTACAACCATTCTCATTAAAAAGCCTCCAAGTATAATTTTGCCGCCTTGAGTTCGGTCTACTTAGACCTCAATTGCCGTAGACTTCCAGTGCTTTGGGGCGAAAACACGGACGGGTTTAACAAAACCCTTCAATTCATGGCGACCGATGTCATCGAGCTCTATGTCGAGCAGGTCAGCAACCTGTTGGGACATGACCACCGGACGCATGACGCGTTTGGTCAGCGCCTCCAGTCGCGCGGCTTCATTTACAGCGCTGCCGATAACCGTAAAGTCCAATCTGTCCACTCCGCCTACGTTACCGAAGAACACTTCGCCGACATGCATGGCAATGCCGCACCGTATTGGCTGCCAGCCGTTCAGGGATCGGACATCCTCGCATGGGTTCGCGTTATAGGCATTCAGATTGTGTAAAGCCTGGTCAGCGGCGTTCATTGCCGCCTTGGCAGCAACCGCCGCTGTTGCGGCGCTCTCAAACGGAAACACGGCCAGGATTCCGTCACCGAGAAATTTGAGCACATCACCACCATTGGACGTAACCGCGCCTACCACCTGTTCATAAAACCCGTTCAGAATGCGGTTGACCTGTGGTCCGGAGTATTTTTCGGTCAGTTCCGTAAATCCGCGCATGTCAGTGACCCAGACCACAGCTTCGATTGCATTGCCGTCACCGCGGCTGATGGACCCTTCGAGCACCTGTTTGCCGGCACTGTGGCCCAGGTAAACATTCAGGACATTTTCGGCAATGATCCGCGATGTATGACGGTGAACATGCAGCGCCAGATATTTGAGCACGCGGCCCAATTGTTGTTGCTGCAGTTTAGCAAATCCGTCCGGTTGCGCAGTCGCAATCGTGACCACGTCAAAGCGTCGTGCTCCAATGCGCTTCGGCATCGGCAGGACGCCATAATGCTTGATGCCCATCTCCGACAGTTCGACAGCAATTGGGTAAAGCGCCTGAGTTTCAGGGTCGTTGACGTTCAGGAACAACGACTGGCCGTCTTCAACTGCAGGCCGCAGCGGGCTGCGCATGTACGCTTCTGACCGGGCCGACATGGCATCTACGACGATTTCGTCGCACAACCCGTCCAACTTGCTCCAGCTCCAGCCAAAGCCGGTAAGTTGCGGATGCAGCGTTCCCACATGGATGGTGGCCCTGACAATGGGCAGACCGGCGGCAACCATGCGCCAGGCCAGTGATTCTGTCAGTGACAGCATGTCGGTCTCGTTGATGGCATCCCCCAGAAGCCAGTCTTCAAGATTTGAAAATGTTGATGTTGTGCCGGCCGCCGCTGCGCCGCGGTTGGCACGGCCGAGCAAATGGACAAAGTCCGGGTAAGACCGGGGAGCCGGATCGAGGTAGATTGGTGGCATGGTTCATTCCCGTGGATTGCCCGGCCGCAGATGCTCGGGCCGAAGCTAATATATAGGACAATTTCCGTCAGTTACCATGTCGGCGTCACCCACTAAATGCGAACCGCTTTAACAAGTGACTGGATCACTATTTGGCCAGGAACTTCTCCAGCCAGTGAATATCATACTCGCCATCAATGATGTCTGCCTCGCCGAGCAGTCGCTGGAACAATGGTATTGTGGTTTCAATGCCTTCGATTACATATTCGCCGAGCGCCCGCCTTAACCGCATCAGACATTCATTGCGGTCTCTACCATGCACAATCAATTTTCCGATCAGGCTGTCATAGTACGGCGGGATGGAGTATCCGGCATAGATACCTGAATCCACACGAATGCCAAGACCTCCAGGTTGATGCACGCCGATTACTTTGCCCGGAGACGGGACAAAAGTTTCCGGATTCTCCGCATTGATGCGGCACTCAATGGCATGGCCGGAAAAATGAATGTCGTCCTGTGTGAAACCGAGCGTAGCGCCGGACGCGACACGCAATTGTTCCTGCACCAGATCGAGCCCTGTAATGGCTTCTGTAACGGGATGTTCGACCTGCAGCCTGGTGTTCATTTCGATGAAGAAAAACTCACCGTTTTCATAGAGAAATTCGATGGTGCCTGCACCCGAATATTTCATTTCTGCCATGGCATTGGCACAGGTTTCACCTATGTCCTTGCGTTGGGCGGCGTTCAGGGCAGGCGACAGGGCTTCTTCCCAAACTTTCTGGTGTCGACGCTGTAGTGAACAATCACGCTCGCCCATATAGACGGCGTTGCCTTTTCCGTCACCGAACACCTGCACTTCGATATGGCGAGGTGTGCTCAGATAACGTTCGATATATACTGCATCGTCGCCAAACGCAGCTTTCGCTTCAGTTTGCGCAGTTGAAAGTGCATTGTCGATCTCGTCTTCGGACAAGGCCACTTTCATGCCGCGCCCGCCGCCGCCCGCCGCCGCCTTGATCAACACCGGGTAGCCGACTTCACTGGCGACACGGCGTGCCTCGGCAAAACCCGAAACACCACCATCCGAGCCAGGAACAACGGGGATGCCGAGCCTTCTCGCAGTCGCCTTGGCTTCAATCTTGTCGCCCATAATGGAGATGTGTTCGGCTGACGGACCGATGAAGGCGATGTCATGTTCTTCAAGAATTTTGGCAAAGCGCGCATTTTCCGACAGGAAACCGTAACCGGGATGCACTGCATCGGCACCGGTAATTTCGCACGCAGCCACGATGGCTGGAATATTGAGATAACTGTCGGTGGCAGATGGTGGACCGATACACACACTTTCGTCAGCCAGGCGCACATGCATGGCGGTTGCATCGGCGGTGGAGTGAACCGCGACCGTCTGCACGCCCAACTCACGGCAAGCGCGCAATACACGAAGTGCAATTTCACCTCGATTGGCAATCAGGACTTTTTCAAACATCGGAATCCGGGCTTTACAGGGGCGGCAGGATTATTCAATAACCATCATCGGCTCGTCATATTCGACAGGGTCACCATTGCTCACGAGGATTGCTGTCACGGTACCGCCGTGCGGGGCAGGGATCTGGTTCATGGTTTTCATGGCTTCGATGATCATGATTGCCTGGCCGGCCTTGACCTTGCTGCCGATCTGAACAAACGGCGCAGCCTCGGGCGAGGGCGACATATAAGCGGTGCCGACCATTGGTGAATGAACTGTGCCGACAGGTCTCGCCGCCGGCGCCGCCGCTGCATCAGATCCAGCTGACGGGCTCATCGCCCCTGTCGCCAGGCCATGTGCCGCCATCGGAGGTGCTGCACAGGTTGCCATGATTTCGCGCGCGACCCTGATTTTCAGGCCGTCCTGCTCAACCTCTATCTCACTCAATCCGGTGTCGGTCAGTATTTCCGCGAGCTGGCGAATTTGCTCGTTATCGATTGTCTTGTTGTCCTTGGCCATAGCTGATTCCGATGTCCTGTCGTTCAGGCGTTACCCTGTTTTTCGCTGGCGAGCTGTATTGCTGCGTCTATTGCCATCACATAGCCGTGCGCGCCAAACCCGCACATGACCCCGTCTGCGACGCTGGAGATAAAGCTCTTATGCCGGAAGCTCTCGCGCTTGTACACATTTGAAAGATGCAGTTCCACAATAGGCAGACCGGTGGTCTTGAGTGCGTCATGCAGGGCAATCGAGGTGTGCGTGTATGCAGCAGCATTGATCACTATGGCAGTTGCCGTATGCGGGGCCTGCTGAACCCAATCCACCAGTTCGCCTTCAATATTGGACTGGCGAAAATCGACACGGACACCGATCTGTTTGGCATGTGCACGGCAGTTGGCTTCGATGTCTGCCAGCGTGGTCGCGCCGTATATCTCGGGTTCACGTGTACCGAGCAGGTTCAGGTTCGGACCGTTGAGTATCAAGATTGTGTCGGACAAGAGATATCATCTCCATTTGAGGCAGGCCAGCGGCCTCAAGGCGCACATCGGCCATGACCTGCTTGTTATGTATATCAGTCTTGCCACAAAAATCCTGTCCGGCCAAGCAGGCGAACCGGTCAGGCTGTGGATGAGATTGTATGATCACTTCCCGGCAAGCAACTCACATGAGCCCCTAAACCTTGAATGGCAGTTGACAGGTCAGCATAATTTGCAACCGCCATTGTCGCGAACAGCTTTGACACTTTCGGCCAGCTGCTCATAAGGCATGGCACCGGGAACCAGATTGTCGTCAATGACAAATGCAGGCGTGCCGTTGATTCCGAGAGATTGGGCAAGCGCACGATTGGCGTTCAGTATAGTCTCGATGGCGTCTGCATCTGCAGTCATGTCCGCTTTGAGCTTTGCCACATCGAGCCCGGTCTCTGCTGCAATCGACATGACCTTGGCCTCGCTGTCAATGCCGCCGCTGGACGCCATCATGGCAAGATGAAATTCCCAGTATTTGCCCTGTTTCTTTGAGGCGACAGCAGCGCGCGATGCAATCATCGACCCTTCCGAGAGGATGGGAAATTCTTTCATGACGATACGCAGGTTCTTGTCTTCGTCGGTAAAGCGGAGCACGTCAGCCACAGACCGTTTGCAGTAACTGCAATTGTAGTCGAAGAACT